>JBGPMY010000204.1:0-4037 GCA_041487235.1 Dehalococcoidia bacterium | reverse complement strand
TCATTGTTGGGGGTCGCGTCGGCGGGGCAGGCCTGGTAGACGTTGGTCCCCATGTAGTTTTCGTCGGCGGCGCCGTAGTGGTCCGCCTTGCCGCCGGCGTACTTCAAGCTGAGAATGGTGGTGCTGTTGCCCTCGGTGTCGGGGCCGTGGTTTATGCCGAAGCCCTTGATGGGGCCGCCCGTGGCGACGCTGTCGTCAGGGTCCTGGGCGGCGCAGTAGCCGTCGCCGTCCAGGTCTATCGACCCGGCGCCCAGGCACTTGGGGACGAATATCATCAACTCGCCGAAGGCGCCGCTGTCTGAGGCCGTCTTGAAGTTGCCGGCGCCGGTGGGGTTATCGCCCTTGGTGTCGCTCTCCGGGCAGGGGGAGGCGCAGGCGCCGAGGCCAGGCCCGAATGCAGCCGGCCCGCCGGGGCAGCCGTCATTGACCACGCCGTCGCCGTCGTCGTCGATGGTGTTGGAGTTAGCGACGGGGCCCGTGCGGCAGCCCGTGCTGATGACGCCGTCGCAAGCGTCGCCGATGGAGTCCGTCTTGGGGCCACCGTCGGGCCCGGAGTCGCTGTACTTCTCCTGGACCTCCTGGTCCCGCTGAAGGGCGGCGCCGTTGGGCGTCTGCGGGCAGTTGTCCTGGTGGTTGGCGAAGCCGTCGCAGTCCACATCCGTCAGGCTGCAGTCGCCGCCGGTGGGGTTGCCGGCGGGGCCAGCGTCACAGGCGTCGGGGATGCCGTCGCCGTCGGTGTCGGGGAGGCCAGTGAGGGGGCTGGTGGTGAAGGGGCAGGGGTCATAGGCGTTCTCTAGCCCGTCGTTGTCGGCGTCACGCTGGCCGTAGCTCCAGGCGGTGATCACGTGGGTGCTGCCGGCGATAGGGGTCTTGAGGCGCACCTGGCCGGTGGAGGCCGTGCCCTTGAGCATGGTGGTGACCTGCAGGGGCGAGCAGAAGTCCTCCACGGGGCTCTTGGCGACCTTGGTGGCGGTGGGGTCGTTGAGAATGCTGAGAGAGACCAGGGAGTCAGCGTCGCCCGCGACCTTGAGATCGCGGAATTCGCGGCCGAAGGAGTGGGGCCGGTTGTTGGCTTGGGCGTTGAAGGCCTTGAGGGCGCCGGGGCTAAACTGGAAGAAGGTCAGGAGCGCCCAGTCGTTTGGGGGGAGCGGGGGCACGCGGGTTAGGCCGGTGTAGCGGGCGATAGGGACAACGGTCGGCAGGCCGGTCCCGTCGCCAGGGCCACCCGGGAAGTCGGCGTCAGGGTCGAACAGGGTGTCGTAGATACCGATATGCTTGATGACACCGGGAGAGTCGGCGTTCGCGATGTCAGCGCCGACGCCGTCCACCATGCCGCTCAGGTAAGTGATGTCCGTCGTCAGAGGCCCGGCGGGAACGCCGGCGACGGTGCCGTCGGCGACAGTGACGATGCCGGCGGTGACTGTCAGGCCGCGCAGGGTGCCGTTGTCGGCGGCAGTGATGGCGCCGTTACGGTCGATGTCCACCTTGCCGGCGATGATGTGGTAGCCGTCCACGTAGCTGTCGTCGGCGGCAGTGATGGTGCCGCTGGCGCTGCCTTCCGCGTAGGAGGTGACGAGAGACTGGTTGCGGTTGGGGGTACCCTCGGGTAGCGGGTTGGTGGCGCCGGCGGTGGTGGTGGAGTCATAGAGGACGAAGTCCGGGTGGACGAGCGTGGTGCAGGGGCCGTTGCCCAGGCCCAGGGTCGTCTCAGAGTGGAGGCCGCCCACCTTGGCGCCGTCCGTTATAGCGGCGTCGGCGGACACCTGGAAGCCACTGTCTGTGGAGGTGAAGACGGAGGAGCCGAAGTTTGATGAGCCACCGGGGACGTCGAACTCGGTGGTGAGGTCGTAGGCGGTGTTAAGCGCGATGGGGCCGGGGTCGGTACAAGCTGGGTTGCCATTGAGGTCGGCATCCCCGGTGCCGTTACTGGGGAATTGGCCGTTGAGGCCGTTGCAGAACTTGGCGTCCAGGGTGGGGTTATAGGGCGCCGCCAGCGCCGTATCGGTCCCACTAGAGAAAAAGACAGCCATAGCTGCCGCCAGAAGTATCAAGGCCGTAAGGCCTGCTATACCGGTGCGAAATACCGGCAGGTACATGGTCACACCCTCCCTTTGGACTCGCTAATGCCGCCTGTAGACAGATTATGTGTGGCTGTATTAAGACAGAGGGCGAAGCAATTGTCAAGCCTTTTCTCAGCCTTTTTCCGGATTCGTTGACAGATTACCACTACTGGCTTTCTTCATCATCGGCCGCCAGCGTTGGCCCAGACCGCGAATACAGCTATGATATTCGCAATCAGCTAGAGGAAGCTGGAGGTATCCCCTGGGCGGAAAATTGAAGCTCCTGGCGGCCGGCGCGCTGCTATTGGCGACGCTGGCGGCCTGCGGCAGTGACGGAAACGGCTCGCCGGCGGCGAGCAACGGGCCTTCCGGCGCGGCCGGCGGCGGAGGGCCGGAGCCGTACGGGACGATCGGGTTCTACTCCTTCAGGGATGGCAACCAGGAGATCTACTCCATGGATGTGGACGGGGGGAACCAGAAGAACCTGACCAACAACCCGGCCCAGGACTTCGAACCGGACTGGTCAGCGGACGGGGAGCAGATCGTCTTCGCCTCCGATCGGGAAGTCGATGTGCATCTGTTCGTAATGAATAAGGACGGATCGGACGTGCGCAAGCTCACCAAGGGGTCCGGCGGCTACCTGAGCCCCCGCTGGTCGCCCGACGGCAAGCGGATCGCTCTGAGCCGCTCGGGGACGATCATGGTGATGGACGCGGATGGCTCGAACCTGAAGACGGTGTTTGAGCCGGAGCTGGAGGAGAAGGCCGCCCTGTGCAAGGCGCCGGGGTTCGTGGGCGGCTGGTCGCCGGACAGCACGCATATTACATATTACTCCGCCAGCGTGACCCGCCAGCTGGCGCAGGTGTGCACGATAGCGGCGGACGGCTCTGACCTGAAGGTGGTGGTGAGCGAGCCGGCGGGGCTGCACGCGGAGCCGGTGTGGTCCAATGATGGGCGCTTCCTGGCCTACCGCTCCATTCGCAATGACAACCACGACATCCACGTCATCGATCTGGAGAGCGGCGAGGACCGCAGGTTGACAGACGTTCCCGAGGTGGACGCGGAGCCTGAGTGGTCTCCGGACGATCAGTGGATCGCCTTCGTCTCCTACAGGGACTATCCGAACTCCGACATTTACATAATGCGAAAAGATGGGTCCGACGTCAGGCGCCTGACGACCGACCCGGCGAAGGACACCTATCCGATATGGACGCCATGAAGGGGCGCATCATGACGCGCCCGTACCGAGCGCTGATGGGAGCGACGGCTGTCCTGGCGGTAGCCGCCCTCTGGGGGGCGGGCTGTGGCGGTGGCGGCTCCGACAAAGTGGGCGTGACCGTCAACAGCAACAAGGACAGCGCGGAGCGCGACGGTGCGCTCACCCTGCGCGAAGCGATCTCGCTCGTCACCGGCCAGCTGGCGCTTTCCGATCTGGATGCGGGCGAAAAGGGCCAGGTGAAGGGAGCGCCCGGCGTCAACTCTGAGGATGTCATTCGCTTTGAGCTGCCCTCCAAAGACGAGCAGACGATCGCCATCGCGTCGCCGCTGCCTCCTCTGACCTCCGGCGGCGACACTATCGATGGTTCCCTTGGGGGCGACGCCAGTACAGACCGCGTGGTGATCGATGGCGTCAACAAGACCCGCGTTTGCACGGAGATCAACTCGTCGGCCAACGTTCTCCAGGGGCTGCGCTTCGTGAACTGCCGGACGGCGATCGTGGTCAGAGAAGAGGCGGTGGATAACCATATCGGAGGCAGCGGCAGCGCGGCCGGCAACGTTATATCCGGGAACGTCGTGGGCATAGAGATGCGGGGCCACGGCAACTTCGTTCAAGGCAACTACATTGGCCTGGACCCGGCGACGAACAAGGCGCAGGGGAACGAGTTCGAGGGGATCTGGGTCACGCCGGTGGGCCGCGAGAACACGATCGGTGGTTCCCAGAAGGGCGAAGGGAACGTCATCTCCGGGAATCCCCTC
>JBGPMY010000203.1:0-4056 GCA_041487235.1 Dehalococcoidia bacterium | reverse complement strand
TCGCGGGCGAGGGGCGCGGAATAGCGCAACGTAACGCCGCCACCGGCCGTCTATTTGAGACGAGCGGTCGAAAGAAGCGCTAACGGACCGCTGTGGCGTTCAAAGAGAGGTGACCTATGAACTCTGAACAAGACGGCGCCCTGGCCGCGAGGGAAGAAGTCAATCCTCCTGCTACCCCCGCCGGAGGACTAACCGAGGCGGTCCTGGGGCTCCCCGGCGGTTCGCAAACGCCCTCATCCGGCGCCGCCTCTGCGCACCCCGTCGCTGCGGACGGGGAAGCTCACGCCAAAGCCGCCGCCAGCGCCTCGTCAGCTAAACCCCTCGCGGACGGGTATGACGTCATAGCCGACCTCCTGCAGCGGATCGAGCGGCGGGAGGGGTCGGACACCGCCGGCACGCTCCTGGAGGCCTACGTAGAAACGATGTCGAAGGAGCTGCGCATGCTCTCGGCCCGCGTGGACCGATTGGCCCAGAACCTCTCCGCCACAGTTGGCTACCGGTTACGCGAGACTTATCAGTGCGACAGCTGCGGCGCCAAGGGCCATGTCGCTGGGCGCATCGTCTGCACCGGCTGCCAGAAGGAGAGCTGGTGGGGGTGGTGGCCCGAAGGCTGATCAGCGCGTGTTTTCGAGTTCGCACGCGCCAACGTACGCGCCCTCGGCGCTGGGGGCGAAAGAGATTGACAACGGTTCCCGGCCAGCTTGAACCGCGCCGAAGTTCTCAGCTTCTTCTGCATCGGCCACACGGCGGAGCACCTGGGGGAGGTGCAGTACGTCAAAGGGCTCATGGGGCTCACGTGGCGCCCCGTTCTAGCCCTGGTCGTCGACACGCCGCCGCCGGTGCAGAACGCGCCCCAGAATAGCGCCGATCAAGACGCCGCGAATGTGCGGCCAGAGTTCCGTCATCCGCTCGCGCTCCTCGCCGGCCTCATCCCGGCGTCCGAAACGGGAGCGGTTATAGGCGGCGACAAGAACGGAGACGCCGCGCAGCTCGCGCAGGGCGCGCTGCAGGCCGTTGGCGAAGTCCGTGGGGGTCTGGCCCGGCTGTGGCGCGTAGCCGGCCCAGGAGGCCAGCCTAACGGTCTTCTCCCATATCTGCTGCGAGTACGGCAGCCCAGCGACTGACCGCTGCCAGCCCAGAGCCACGCTGGCCGCCAGGGCGGCTATGAACGCCGCCAACCCCAGGGCCAGCCAGGGCGCGTATCCGTTGCCAGAGTCAGTCGAGGCCGGCAGACCGGTCCCCTTGGCGCCCAGGTTGCCCGGTATATCGAAGAACGGGTCTGCGCTCACAGGCAGGTTAGGAAAGTCGTTGATGCTCGGGTTGGCGTCTGCGGCCGCGTCGGCCCGGGCTTGCGGCGACAGGTCCGCCGGCCGGTCCGGCGTGGGGTTGAAGACCACCCAGCCGTGGCCCGGGAAGTACACCTCTGTCCAGGCGTATGAGTTTCGGTCACGCACTATGTAAGTGTTGCTCTCCCGTTGCAAGTCGGTCTCATCTACCACGAACCCGACGCCCAGGCGGGCCGGCACCCCCAGGGTGCGAAGCATCACTACCATCGCCGAAGCGTGGTAGTCAAAGTAGCCGCGTCGTGAGTCGAACAGGAAGTAGTCCACCGTGTCGCGGCCCGGCGGCGTATCTTCCACCTGGTAGTCCACAGGGTAGCTGCGCAGGTATCCCTCCACCGCCTTGGCCAGATCGTAGGGCGCTGCGGAGTCCAGCACGGCCGTGGACGTGACGTCCTGTGCTGGCCCGGCGTTGGGCCGCTGCACATAGCGCAGCGCCACATCCGCAGCCAGATCGCGAACTCTCCCAGGAAGGCTATGCGGCAGCTGCAGGTAGTTGGGGGTCACCCAGTTGGGGTAGTCGCGCCCCGCCGCTTTCAGCTCCTCCGGTGTCGCCGCCGGGACGAATCCAGAGATCTTGTAGCCCTGCCCCTGGCCCAGGCTGTCCTCTGGCTGCAGTACGGCGGCGTCCGGCAGCGTCTGATCAGAGGAGTCGAACGCCTGCACGGAGACCACGCGGCCGGATTCGCCCCGCTGCACGCTCAAGCCGATGAGCCCTCTGGCCAGGTAATCGCGCAGGACCTGTTCGTCCGATAGATACACTCCGCCGTCCGGCAGCTGCCGTACGAAGCGGGTTCCCTGTGGCGACACAGAGTATGTGCGCAGGCTGCCGGCGGGCGCCTCAATGTGAACCGGAATGTCGGCGGAGACCGGCTGCCCGGCGGAGAAGACGATGCTCCCCACTACGCTCTTTGCCGTCACCACCACTTGAAGGGGCACCAGCGTGCCCTTAACATCGCCCTGGTCCAGCTCCTGCCGCAGGCGCTGCTCGCTGTTGGGCGGCAGGTCTGCTTCGTCCCTCTGGCCCGCCTCCCAGCCGCCGGAGCCGTACTCGTCGTAGACTGAGCCGCGGAGAACGATAGGTCCCTGGATATTCGGATCATCGACCTTGACCGAAAGCAGCTCACGCTCGCCCAGGCTCACGGAACCCTGGAACGGCAGGACGCCGGTGTAGTTGTGCACCGGCACTATCTTCTTCACGCGCAGCGGCCCCGCCAGCCGCACGAAATTCACTCCCAGCTCCTCCACGCCGGTGACCAGCGCCTGCACCGGCGACGGCGTGGTGAAGGGCCCCACCGGCGCGATCCAGGCGGCGGCTATCAGGAGGAGGAGTGCCCAGCCGCTGAAGTTCAGGAAAGAGAGGCTGATCATGGGTGGGTACGTCACGCCATCCGCACGCCAGCGGGCCATGCGGGAGACGATATTGGTGCGCATGATGAGTAGGAATCCGAAGAGGATGTAGAGCAGGGTGGCGCCGGACAGCGAATCGCCTACGAAGGCGATGTCCATGAACAGCGCGATGCCACCCGGGATAAGCCCAATCCAGGCGTTGTGCCAGCGGAAGACGCTCCAGCCGAACAGGAAGACACCTAGCCAGGTCAGGCCGATGATCAGCACGTTGAATGGCAACGGGTCGTTGCTGACGCCGCCTGTAAACGCCTGCTGGAACCAGGTATCGAAGCGGAGGTAGATGGTGTCGATTCGCTGCTCCAGCGTGCCGGGCCCCACCATGATCAGCGTCTGCCAGAAGGTGACGGCGCCGCCCAGCAGGACGGCCAGCGGCCAGGCGATGGCCAGCGGCAGGCCCGCCCTCGCCAGGAGCATGGCAGCCAGGACCGAGAGCACTGAGACGGCGGTGATCGCCGGCATATTGGCGGACCAGCCGCCGCCCTCCAGCGTGGCGGAGACGCTCATGGTGGCGGCCAGCATTAGCGCCAGCGTCAGCCAGTCCTCCCAGTCCAAGAAGTGGCCGGAAAACCAGCGCAGCCACGGTGCGGACCGACGCTGCGCGCTCGCCGCTGTGGGGTGTGTCCACTCCATCTCGGCCATCAGCGCACCGCAACCTTCTGGCGGTCAGCCGCTCCCTCGCCGACGATCCCGGTGGGCCCTAGCATTAGCGAGATATCCGACCCTGAGGGCACCACGTAGGTGAGGATGCCGCTCGCCAGGAGCGTATCCTGCGGAAGGGCGACTCCCTGCGGGCCGCCGAAGCTCTCCGGTTCCAGCAGGACGACGGCCGCCTGCGTTCCCTGCCGGATCAACAGTTGCAGGGCCAGCGCCCACTCTTCCGCCGGCGACGGCGTCACCACGATGGCCGTGGTGTGCCGTCCGAAGCGCCTTCCCTCTTCCTGAAGAACGTCCGCCAGGGGCGTGCTCCCGCCCGCCCGAGCCACCGCCAGCGCTTCCAGGATGCGGCCGTACTGGTGGGAGCCGCGCGCCGGATCAAGGACAGTGGTCTCGCTGCCGTAGGCCATCAGCCCCAGCATCCGGTCCGTGTGCAGGAAGTGGTAAGCCAGGGAGGCCGCTATGCGCACGCCATACTCCTCGCTGCTCTCGTCTCCCTTGCCCACCTGGACGCCGCCGTTCAGGTCCAGGACCAGCCAGATGCTGCTGGTGGGGTCCATCTCGAACGTCTTCACCATCAGGCGGCCCAGCCGCGCCGTCGTTCGCCAGTGGATGCGGTTATAGCTATCGCCCGGGTAGTATTCGCGCACGG
>JBGPMY010000202.1:0-4072 GCA_041487235.1 Dehalococcoidia bacterium | reverse complement strand
TCCGTCGGGTCGGCGGGCGCGACGGTGTTGGTGACGTAGACGGACAGGCCCATGTAGGTCAGGACCACGCCCTTGGGCAACGCCGTGGTGCCGCTGGTGTAGATGACGATGGTGGGATCGGAGTCGTCAACGTCGGTGAAGATCTCCTCGGGTTCGTGCTTGACGAGCGCCTCTTCGTAGCTGGCCATACCGTCGGGCCGGGCGTCGATGCACACCATCTGCTTGACAGTCCTGAGCTCCGGCTTGATGGCTGCGGCGAGGTCGAGGTAGCGCTGTCCGACGAACAGGACGGACGCCTCGGAGTCGTTGCACATGTAGGGGATCTCTTCCTGCTTGGACCTGTAGTTCAGGGGCACGAAGACGGCGCCCAGCTTGGCGCAGGCGTAGTATATCTCCACGTAGGGCATGGAGTTCAGCGCCATGACGGCGACCCGATCTCCCTTGGAGAGGCCCATCGACTGCAGGGCGTTGGCCAGGCGGTTGACGCGCTCCTGCATCTCGGCGAAGGTGCGGCTTTCGCCCTCGCAGACCATGGCGGTGCGCTCCGGCACGACGGAGGCGGCGATCATCAGGAATTCAGATGTGTTCATGTTTTGTCTCTCTCCGTAAATGGTGTTGCTGGGCTTTCGGCGGCATCGGTTTCAACGTTGTCTGGCGGGCTAGCACGGTCTGCTGCCAGCAGGGACGGGCGGCCCGCACAGGACAGACCCGATGTCCACGAACACGCGGCCGTCCAGCAAGTGCACCGCGTAACGGTCCATGCCCCGCGGAGCTGGGCCCGACATGTAGTCGCCCGTGATGGCGAAGGTGCTGCCACTGCAGGGATCGCGGAACCAGCCCAACTCCGGCCGCCACACGATTGTACAGCCTAGGTGCGGACTCCGTCGCAACAGAGCAAGAACTTCATCGGACTTTAGCCTCGCGAGGTAGACTCTGCCGTCGTGGGCGGAGGCCGGCTGGTTCAGGGTCAGTTCGCCAAGACTTCCGAGCCTGACCCACTGCTCCTCCGGTCGGATCGGACTGGTTGGCCAGGCAAAGGTCACGGCCAGCGCGATCGTGGTGGCGACCGCGACCAACAGGAGAAGGAGCGTGATGCCTCGGCGCGGCAGGTGGAAGCGCGCCGGAGGCGATGGGTTGGCGACGGGTATGCTGCCCATGCCTACAGTTTACTGCGGCGGGTTCACCGGCTCCGCGCTGAAGTCCGGCGGCGGACCCGGCGTGAGGCCGCGCAGCTGGACGAGGACACCGCCGTTATCGAGTTGGACGCGGAAACTGTCCAGGCCGCGCGGGCAGGGGCCGCCGAAGCAGTGGCCGATCAGGTCGTACATCGAGCTGTGGCAGGAGTCGCGGAACCAGCCCTTGCGCCCGCTGAACTTGATCGACGGGCCCCAGGAGACCGTGCAGCCCGACTCCGGATCCCGGTTGTATAGCGCGAGGATATCGCCGGAGCCCAGTTTCACCAGGTAGAAGTGTGGCTCCTCGAAGAGCAGCGGCTGGTCTGTCCTGAGGTCTTCGGCGAGGCCGGACTTCCACTGATCGGGCGCTTCGTAGGGGTTGGCAGTGAGCCAGCTGATGACGACGAGCAGCGCCAGCACGAGCCCCAGCAGCATGGGCACGCCGAGGCCGATCCGCCATAACCAGCGTCCCGGGCGCAGTAACCTGGTCATCTGAGCTCCAGCCATCCTACGCCTCTGCGAACCGTGGGTCGCGCCGTTGGAGGGCTGCCGCTAGGCCTTCACGCGCCTCGTCTGACACGAGCGCCCGCTGCGCCAGGCGCGACTCCAGGGCCAGCCCTTGCGGCAGGGGCATCTCGATGCCTTCCATGACGGCTCGCTTGGCCAGGCGAACGGCCTCTGGACCGTTGCGCAGCGCCCTCCGCGCGATGGACTCCGCCTCCGGGTACAGGCGCTCGCGGGGCACGACCCGCTGCACCAGGCCGTGTCGAAACGCCGTGGCGGCGTCGATGGGGTCGCCGGTGAGGATCATGTGCATGGCGACGCCGGGCAGTACGTGCCTCTGCAGCGTCTGGGTGCCGCCGGCGGAGGGGATGTAGCCGAGGCTCACCTCCGGCAGGCCGATTCGCGCGTCTTCCGATGCGATACGGATGTCGCAGCACATAGGCAGCTCGATGCCGGCGCCCAGGGCGTAGCCGTGAATGGCGGCGATCAGCAGCTTGTCCAGCGACAGCAGGAATCCCCAGAGATCTCGCTCCCGCCGCGCCCGCCGCGACTCTACGTAGGAGGGCGCCGTCCCGAACTCGCCGATGTCCGCCCCGGCGGAGAAGGCGCGCTCGCCGGCGCCTTTGAAGATGACGGCGCGCACGTCCGGGTCGTCGCGGGCGGCGTGCGTCACCTCCCACAGCTCGTCCCGCATGCGCATGTTGATGGCGTTGAGCACCTCGGGGCGGTTGAGCGTCACCCAGGCGATGGCGTCGTCCTTCTCGTAGATCAGGGTGTCAGTCATAGGTCTTGGGCAGGGCTAAAGCCCTGCAGCTACGGTGGCGCCACCGCACCTTGAAAGCTGGGGCATTGGTGGCATTCCATGCCGCACCTTTCAAGGTGCGGTGGGCTTGTGAGCGCGACCCCGCGCACTGAAGTGCGCGGCTCCGACTCTCTAACATCCAACCTCCCACCTCCAGTTTCATCTCCAATCCGGTTTCATAGCGGCGCTCTTTTCCTTGGTGCGCAGCGTGCGCTCGATGTCGGCGTTGATCTTGGCGGTCAGCTCTTGCATCCCCGGCGATCCTGCTTTCATCGAGTCGCTGCGCCAGCGCCGTAGGGTCGCGCGGTCCTCGTCGGAGAAGGCGGCCCCATCGACCAGGCGATCGACGATGAGGGCCAGCAGTTCGCGCGCCTCTTCGGGTTCCAGCTCAACCTTCATGTGACGTTACTTCCCGCTGGTGGAGATGTAGCGCCCCCGCTGCCGCACCAGGCGCGCGGTCTTCTCGTCGATGAAGGTGCCGAGGGCCCCGTTCATCGCCACGGCCAGCTGGTCCATCTCCACCGTGCCGAGAGCGCGGTCCGTCCGCCAGCGGCGCACGCGCTGCTTGCCGTCCTGCGATAGGCCGCTGTTATCGATGACGTATGAGGTGATGACGGACATCAGCGACCACGCCTCGTCCGTTTCAAGAACGATCTGCAAGTGCTCTCCTTCGTACCAGGGCGCGGCAAGCAGCGCCCCTACGCTCCTTTGAACTCTGGCTTGCGTTTCTCCAGGAAGGCCCGCACACCTTCCGCCCGGTCCTCTGTGGTCTGCAGGATGATGGTCAGGTCCGTCTCATAGCGCAGCGCCTGCTCCAGCGGCATGTCGATGCCCCGCGAGACCGCCTCCTTGGCGTAACGAACCGCCAGCGGGCCCCGTTCGGCGATGCGATGAGCGATCGATTCGGCCTCCGCCAGCAGCCGGTCGCCGTGCGCGACGGCGCTCACCAGCCCGACGCGCAGCGCCTCGCGGGCGTCGATCGTGTCGCCGCCCAGGATCATCTCCAGCGCTTTGCCGCGACCGACGAGGCGGGCCAGCCTCTGAGTGCCGCCGCCCATGGGCAGCATCCCCATCGCTGTCTCCGGCAGCCCGAAGCGGGCGCTGTCCGCGGCGAGGCGGACGTCGCAGGCCAGCGCCAGCTCTAGCCCCGCGCCGATGGCGTCGCCGCTCAGGGCGCAGACCACCGGCTGCGGCAACTCCGCCAGGCGGCCGAAGGGGTCGTCCAGCATCCCCTGGGCGCGCGCCGCCTCCAGCAGCGATCCGCCCTCAGCCTCCGCCGCCAGTCCGCCTAAGGCGGACCAGTCCCAGCCGCTGCTAAAGACGTCTCCGTCCGCGGTGAGGAGGACGACACGCACCGACTCATCCGCTCCGATCGTCTCGCAGGCGTCGGCCAGCTGGCGCAGGAAGGCGCCATCGATGGCGTTCTGGCTTTCGGGGCGGCAGAGGGTGACGTAAGCGATGTCGCCTCGCTTCTGCAGGGACACGCTGGCTTTAGACATACGGCCTCCGGCGTCCGAATTGTAACAGGACAGTGAAGACCAGGGGAACAGATGGAGAACAGGCACGGGGTCGCCGCGCCCGACCGTCACAG
>JBGPMY010000201.1:0-4074 GCA_041487235.1 Dehalococcoidia bacterium | reverse complement strand
GGCTCTCCTATCTGATGCCAGCGCCCCATATCGGAGAGGAAGCGGTCCTCGCGGCCGGCCTGCACGCCCATGTGCGCCAGCAGCACACGGGTGTCGAGGAACGCCGCGTCGCCCAGCTCCGCCAGCGCGGCGAAGAACCGCTCCCCGCCGGCCTCCTCCAGGTAGAACCCGAGAAGCGAGCGGGCCGACCCGTCCTGCGCCCGGCCCTCGGCCTCCATGCCACGCTCCTCCGCGAACAGCCGCACGCGGCAGGCGGTCTCGCGCTCCAGGTATTGCCAGGCGTGGCTGCCCACCCGACCCGCCACCACGATCTGCGCCCGCGTGTCCATGAAGTGGGGCAGTACCCGCCGGTAGGTCGAGACATCGATCTCCAGCGCCTGTCCTGAGCGCAGTCGAAGGGACCCAAGATACGCCTGCAGCCGGCAACCGCCGAGCCCCGTGAGCGACAGCACCGCCAGGTCCGTTGGCCCGTCGATGTCCACCAGCGTGGCGATGCTGCGCGGCAACGATTCCAGGGACAGGCCCCCGGATTCGGTCAGCGCGCGCGCCAGGGCGTTGTCCCGTTCCACGCCTCGCGTAACAGCGAGCGTGCGTTCGTTCACGGGGAAGCCTGCGAGATCCGAGGAGTAGAGGTTGTTCGTGACGGCAGTTCCGCTCTGGACGGTCTGCGCTATCGCCTCAAGGTCTGCCTGGGCCAGCAGGGGGACGCTGCCGCCGCCCATGTAGACCACCGATTCCGTCCCATAGCGGCGCAGCACATCCGCCAACCGACGCCCGAAGTGAAAGGCGCCGTCATCAAGGTCCAGGACAAGCCCAGCGAGATCGGCCGGGAACAAGCCTGTCCTGAGCGCAGTCGAAGGGACGTGATCCGTGACCAGGATGGCGTTCGCGAAGGCGCCGCCGGCCAGGGCCGCCTCGATGCTGTCCAGGGATGCTGCCCAACGAGCGGCGGCGACGACGCTTTCGACGGGACTATCGCCGAGGCCGCCCAGGAAGACGACCAGCGCCGGCCGCCGGGGCATCTCAGCTCCGGCAGGCGATCGCGGGCTCGATGGGCTGAACCCTGACGCGCGGGAAGAGGATGTCCACCTCGCGCCGGTGGCAGAGCTCGGTGCCCGGGTTGAGCACGGAGGCCGTGCCGGCGGCGATCCCCAGGCGCAGGGCGTCCTCCATGCTGCCATCCCGGCTGAGCGTGAGCACGACGCCGGCGAGGAAGGCGTCACCAGAGCCGACGGCGCTCACGGCGCGCACCTTGGGCGCCAGGCCGCGCAGGTAGGCGCTGTCAGCGGCGGCCACGGCGCCCTCTCTGCCCCGCGTCACGACTACGGTGCAGACCCCGGACTTCTGCACTTGTCGAGCCGCCTGCAACGTAGACTCTTCGTCGTCCAGGTGCCGGCCCAGCAGCCTCTCCAGCTCGCGCCGGTTGCCCTTCACCATGTGGGGGCAGGCGGCCGCTCCCTCCGCCAGCGCCGCTCCGTCGGCGTCCAGCACCGTGTGCACGCCCATCTCCGATGCCTCGTGGATGATCTGCGAGTAGAGCCGGGCGTCCAGGGGCGGCGGGATACTGCCCGCTACCACCAGCCAGTCGCCGGCGCGCAGCCGCTTACGCAGCTTTGAGCGCAGGTCGTCGACGTAGCGCGGATCGGTTTCGGGCCCTGGGTCGCTCAAGATCGTATGGATGTGGCGCGACTCGTCCAGGATCGTGATGTTCGTGCGCGTCTCGCCTTTCGTGTGGACGAAGTCGCAGGCGATGCCCTGAGCCTCCAGCGTATGCTCGATGTAGCGTCCCAGGCCGCCGGGCGCGAAACCCATCGCCAGGCTTTCGCCCCCCAACTCGTGGATCACGCGCGAGACGTTAATCCCCTTGCCGCCGGGATCGAAGCGGCTGGACTTGACGCGCAGGGTGTCGCCCGCCACGAACCTGGGCAAGACCAGCGTCTGGTCTATCGCCGGATTGACCGTGACAGTGACGATCATGCGCTCTCCGGAAGGATCATCCCGTAGTCGCCGTCTCGCCGCCGGTAGAGCAGGGCGAGGGTGTCCTTATCCACATCCTCAAACAGGAAGAAGATGTGCCCCAGCAGCTCCATCTGCTCTATCGCTTCCGCTTCGCTCATCGGCTTCATGGAAAAGCGCTTCATCCTGACTACGCGCCCCAGCACCAGTTCCACCCCCGGCGGCAGCGCTTCTTCCTCTTCCTCTTCGCTGCCAAGGGGCAGCCGCTCCTCTTTGCTCACCCGCCGCTCGCTGCGCAGAAGCTTCTTCTCCTTGAACCGCTTCACCTGCTGGGAGAGGGCGTCGGTGGTGGCATCGACTGCGACCATGAGGTCGAAGTTGCGCTCTTCCGCCCTCAGGAAGGTGCCGTTGGCGTTGATGGTGACCTGGACAACGAACCGTCCCTCCTCGCCCTTAGCCTCTCTCCGCACGTCGACGATGGCGTGATCCGCCATGGGCAGATAGCGCGTGAGCCTGTTCAGCCGCTCGGCGGCGTACTTGCGGAAGCCATCGTCGATGTGCAGGTGCTGACCGCGGAAGATAGTCTCCATTTGCTGCCCGTACCTCCAAACCTCTGCTTGTCCAGAACTTCAATTGTAAGGCTAGCCGAAGCGGCCCTCAACCGCAGCCACCCGTCGCAAGCTAATCCTCGCGGGCGAAGGTGAGAACGAAGACCGGCGCCGCGCCCGAATCGCGTAGAACGCGGCCGCAGGCGTCCAGCGTCGCGCCGGTTGTGATCACGTCGTCGACCAGGAGGACGCCGGCCGCGACGGGGCGGCCCGGCTGGAAGGCGTTGGCGACGTTTCGGCGCCGCGTCTCCTCGTCCGGCTGGCGGGCCTGCGGGGGCGTGCTGCGACGCCTGATCAAGGCGCGGCGCGCCAGCGGCAAGCCAGTGAGCCTCGAGATCTCCCGCGCCAGCAGCTCCGACTGGTTGTAGCCCCGCATCCGGCGCCGGCCGCCGGCCAGCGGCACCGGCACGATAGCAGAGACGGGCGGGTTCCATTGCAGCAGCAGCTCCGCCATGCTCAACGCCATCTCTCCCGCCAGCGCGGAAACACCGTCGTACTTGAGGGCGTGCACAGCCTGTCGCGCCGCCCCCTCGTATACGAAGGCTGCGCGCGCAGCCTGGAAGGCCGGGCGGCTGTGATGGCATCTGGCGCAGACATCGGCCGCCTGCGGCCCTCCGACTGCGCTCAGGACAGGCCCTTCGACTACCCTCAGGACAGGCATCCAGCAGACGGGGCAGCGGGGCGGCTCTGCCTTGCTCATGGACGCCCGACAGCTCTGGCAGATGAACGATCCCAGCGAGCCGCAGCCGGCGCAGCGCGGGGGAAAGACGAGGTCCAGAGCCCGCCGCCAGACCCACGAGACTGGCGACGACGACGCGAGGCCGGCGCGATTGCTCATCGTCTACAACCAGTGGCTATGCCAGACATCGCGAGCGTGCGGGCGAGGGCATAATGTAGCGGCGAAGCATGCTTCGCAACTACGGGCCGTTGCCCTCCTTTACATCCGTGAGCCGGTCGACGAAGTCGACGATGACGTTGCGCACAACGCCGCGGTCCTGCGCCTGTTCCAGCATGCCGTACATCGCCGCCCGGCCGCCGGAAATGGCGCCTTCTCGACTGACGCGACGGACAGCCTCATCGAGGTCTGCCAGGAACGCCGGCACGATCTCTTTGTGAGCCGGCGTCACCATCAGGTGCAGGCTGGGCGGCAGCTGCTGGCGGTCCGGGTGCCAGCCGGCGGCGTCCAGGGCATCGGCCACGGCGTATATGTCGACGGTGTCTGACGCGAAGGCGAAGACGCTCATCTCCGGGCGTCCCAGCACCCGCAGGCCGGGGATAGCGGCGATGCCATCCATCAGGGCGCGAGTGGTCTGCATGATCACCTTGGCCAGCCGCGTGTACCCTTCTTCGCCAAGATAGTTGAGGACGGCCCAGGCTGCGGCGATGGCGCCGCCGGGGCGGCTGCCGGTCATCGTGGGCGAGCCGTACAGGCCGCCGGGCCAGTCGCCATAGGCGAAGAACTGGTGCCGCCGGTACTGCCGGTCGCGGTAGAGGACTGTCGATGCGCCTC
>JBGPMY010000200.1:0-4095 GCA_041487235.1 Dehalococcoidia bacterium | reverse complement strand
GTAGACACGCGCTCGATGCTCTGCTGCGCGTTGGGATCGGCGGCGGCCCAGATGGACATCCCGTCGTCGTACAGGCGGCGCGCAGACTCGTCCAGGACAAGGGCCCGCAGCTGCGCGCCATTCATCGTCTTCGCTTCGTCTCGCCGGATATCCACCGGAATCGGAAAATCGGGAACACGAACTAGCTCCCCTTGCCCCGCAGCAGCGGCTGTGTGGAGGTCCTCCTCCATACGGGGAAGCACGGCGTCGATCTCCGTCATCACAGCTACGGCGCGACGCAGTATTCGCTCGCCGCTCCCCTCTGACGTCGTCTGCACCGCCACAATCGACAGGAAGAACAGGCCCAGTGTGAGCGTCAGGATTAGGGCTACCAGCCACTGCGAGGCGATCCGCAGCAGGGAGCTGACCTCGTTCACGGAAGCTCGAGGACTACTGTCCCGGCCAAGAGATCGTGCAGCGCCCTCGACTCCCGGTCGAAGGCCGCTGTCAGAAAGCCCAGCCCCAGGGGCAAGATGCTGAGCGGCCAGACCATGGCGCGCAGCAGCGCCCGGCCGAACGACAGGCGACATCCGTCGCGGTCGGCCACCCCGATGCCGACGGCCATCATGCCGGGGCTCTGGCAGCGCCACCACCAGAGCACTGCAAAGAAGAGCGGAGCGAACGGGAAGAAGAATAAAGCCACAATCAGTATCCAGACGTACACGGCCGAGTCCGGAGGGTTATCACCCCGGACGAGCACCTGCAGCCCGCCAACGGCGAAGAACACGGCGAACAGCGACAGCATGACGATGCAGTCTAGGACGAAAGCGACGATGCGCAACTGCAGGGAGGCGTAGTGAAGCGGGGCCGCAGACTCCTTGGGGGGCCGTGTCATCTGTCCGGTAGCGGCCATTATCGGCAAGGATTATAGCACGCGTCCGGGCGCAGCACGCTGCGCACCTACTTCAACGCAACCTCTAGGGCGCGCAGAACGGCACGGAGTTGGTTAGCGCCGGCAGGACCGTGTCCGCCGCGCTGGGATCGTCGTAGAAGCCCGCCTGATCGCGCCCAACGGTGACGCGCCCGGCCGAATCTATAGAGATATTCGCCACGCGCCAGATGTCCAGGGTGTTGCTGGCAACGCCCGGCTCAGCGCTCACCTGGAGCTGAGCTATCTGGTCGTTGCCCTGGAACACCGTCACCACCGCTCCGGAGGTCGCGAACTCCGGCGAGCCGCTGAAGTTGTGCACCCACAGATCGTACTCCCCCGCCACCCAGGCGCCGTTGCGCTGGCTGATGGTGGCCGTCTCCGGGCCGGAGCTGGCGGTATCGTCCACATCTAGTCTCGCGTAGGAAACCGGCTCGGGCGAGTACCAGACCGCATGGAAGCGCCCGGAGACGTTGCACTCCGGCCCCGCCAGGTGCAGGTCCAGATCGGCCGGCTCCGAAGCCCAGGTCAGTACGATGCGCACGTCCTCGCTGTGCAGGACAGGTGACAGCGAGATGCTCACCGGGGCGTTCGCGCCTGCGACGACGTCGATGGGTACCGCCTGGGTGATGTAGCCGGGAGCGCTGACCACCAGCGTCTGGCCGCCGACCGGAACGCCGGGAATGGCGAAAGCGCCCGCGCCCGTCGTCGCGGCGGACAGCCCAGGCCCGGACACCTCGACAGTAGCGCCTCCTATGGCAGATGTAGCGACGGCGTCTACCACGGTCCCCGAGACCGTCCCCGCAGGCGCGGCCGTCGGCGCAGGCCTGGCTGAGGCGGCCAGTACAACGCCGGTCGGCTTCGGCGTAGGCGACGGTGAAGCCGTCGCAACCGAGGAGGCCGTCGCCGTGGGAGCCGGCGTTGAGAAGGCGCTGAGCACCAGGTCAGACGGGAGAAGGGCCAGGTTCTGCGCTATCAGCTCCAGGACCCTGTCCTGTACGATGACTTTGACTATCGGAGCCTTGTCTGTCTTGACGGGTTTCGATAGCTTGGCGCTAGCCAGGAGTTCGCCGGCGAGATCGATACTCAGTTCCAGTTTCCACGTCTCGCCCGGAGCGATCGTCCCATCGAAGGCGGCCTGCGAGACGAGGGTCCCCTTGGCCGCGCCGCTCATCGAGACGTGATACTTTCCGGAGTCCTTCCCCAGCAGATAGACATCGTACGTGCCTTCCTGCAGGTCTCTCATATCGATTAGCTGCGGCTCCTGCGTGTAATCAGTAGCCAGCGTCCCGGCAATCTGGTCCACGAAGACGCCGGGGGGCAGAATGCCGGCGGCCAGACCATCCGGGTTGACCACTAACATCCAGGCGGCGGAGGCCAGCTCCAACTTCACCTCGCTGCCGGCCGCAGGCTTCGGTTCGGGAGCGCCCGGCGGCTCGCCTTGCGGAGTCGTGGAGCTGGACCCGGAAGGCACCTCCGCGCTTTGTCCCTGGGCCAGCAAGAACAGATTGCCCAGCCGCGACCAGAACTCCGATGTGCCCGTTGTGTCCACGGTGACCAGGAACAGCGTGTCCCGCGCGGCGCCCACGGCCGACGGCGTCTTCACCGTGAAGTCAGACGTGGAACCTGTAGGCTTGAGGACGCTGTTCCACGTGGTGCCCAGCGACTGCGTGATGCTGGCGAAGAGACCGCCGCTGTCCGTCGACGCCAGGTGATCCAGGGTGACGTCCGTGTCCGGATCAAGCGCCTGAGTGCTGCCGTCGAAGAAGGTGATGATAGCGCGAGAGTCATCGCCGGTAACGATTCGAGCGCCCTCCTGCAACTCCTCCCCGTCAACGGCCGGGCGTGTGGCCGCGGCGCCCTTGTCCTGCACCTGCACCTGGCCGGAGACGATGGAGAGGATTGTGCCGCCGGCCTGCGCGCCGGAGGACGGGAAGAGGACGAACCTGACCAGCACGCCCACCAACACCAGGACCGCAACCCCACCCAGGGCCGCCAGACCCGCACGCTGCCACTTGGTCATCTATCCTCCCACTTCCATGCGCTGAGCCGGAACCGTGCGCTTCAATCGATAGGCGACCACTGGCGCCTCGATACCCTTGATCGGTTGGGGCGGCAACTCTTCCCCCTTCAAAGAGCCCTGGATCAGACGGTGTGTGTTCTCGCTAACCCACACCTCGCCCGCCGGCGCGACGCCGCACAGACGAGCGGCCAGGTTCACGGTGTCGCCGATTACAGTGTACTCCAGGCGCTTGCCGGAGCCGACGTTGCCCGCCAGCGCCACGCCGGTGCTTATGCCGAACCCCCAGCGCGCCACCGGCGAATCCGCCAGTGCGTCCAGACCGTCCTGGGACTGCAGCGCCGCTTTGCAGGCCAGCAGCGCATGGTCCGGCTGGTCTTCAGGAGCGTTCCACAATGCCATTACTGCGTCCCCCGCGAACTTGTTCACGATACCACCATTTTCCATAATACGCGAGATGATGACATCAAAGTGCTGGTTCAACAGAGCGACCAGCTCTTCCGGCGGCGTCCTGGCTGAAAGCGGCGTGAAGCCACGGATGTCGCCGAAAAGGACGGTGACCTCCCTCAACTCGCCGCCCAGGCGCAGGCTCCCTCGATCCGCGCGCTGCAGCAGCTCCTTGGCCACCTGCGGCGAGAGGTAGCGTCCGAACAGCTCTTGAAGGTCACGCTGGCTCCGCCGTTCGGAGACGACGCTGTAGGAGAGGGCGGCCATAGTCGTCAGGAGCAGTCCCACCGGCGGGTCCACGAAATCGATGATGCGTCCCTGGTTGAACATGAAGTTCCCGAATACGACATATGCCGCTATGACTATGGCCACCGCGCCGAGGCTGAAGACGGGCCTCCAGCGGGGCACGATCAAAGCGGCTAGTAGAACAAACAGCGCTATGGACAGAAACGTTACCCCTTCGCTGGTTGTGCGCACAAAGCGCGACCTCAGCAGCGTGTCCAGCGCGTTGGCGTGCACCTCCATGCCGTGGGCGCTGCTCAGCAGAGGGGCCGGCTGGATGTCCGCCGCCGTTGCCAGAAGGCCGACGATGACGGTCTTGCCGGCGACGAGATCAAGCTCAGAGTCCTTGTTCAGCACCTGGTCGAAGGTAAGCGTGGTGAAACGGTCCTGCCCCCCGACGTAGTTGACCCGCAACGTCTTGTTGTCGTCGAAGGGGACG
>JBGPMY010000199.1:0-4109 GCA_041487235.1 Dehalococcoidia bacterium | reverse complement strand
GGATTCCGCAAGTTCGAAGATATGGTGGGCCGCAGCGACCTGTTGGACATGCGCCGCGCCATCAACCACTGGAAAGCCCAGGGGCTGGACCTTTCCGCCATCCTCTACCGGCCAGAAGTGGGGCCGGAGATCGCCACCCATTGCGTGACCACCCAGGACCACGGGCTGGAGAAGGCGCTGGACCAGGAGCTGCTGAAGCTGGCGGCGCCCGCCCTGGAGCGCGGCGAGACCGTCGCTCTGGAGCTGCCCATCAAGAACACAAACCGCACCGTAGGCACCATTCTGGGCAGCCAGCTGACCCGCAAGTACGGCCTCAACGGCCTCCCGGACGACACGATCACCATTCGCTTCACGGGTTCCGCCGGCCAGAGCTTCGGCGCCTTCGTTCCCTCAGGCATCACCCTCTGGCTGGAGGGCGACGCCAACGACTACTTCGGCAAGGGGCTCTCCGGCGGCAAGCTGATCGTCTACCCGCCCAGGGAGTCCACTTTCGTGCCGGAGGAGAACATCCTCATCGGCAACGTGGCCCTCTACGGCGCCACCAGCGGCAGCCTCTTCGCGCGCGGCGTGGCGGGCGAACGGTTCGCCGTGCGAAACAGTGGCGCCATGACCGTCGTCGAAGGCACCGGCGACCACTGCTGCGAGTACATGACCGGCGGGCGCGTCGTCGTCATCGGCCGCACCGGCCGCAACTTCGCCGCCGGCATGAGCGGCGGCATCGCCTACGTCTACGACGCCGATGGTGACTTCCAGACCCGCTGCTACCTGGAGATGGTGGCGCTGGAGCCCCTGGAAGAGCCGGAAGACCTGGACCTGGTGCGCGGGCTCATGGAGCGGCACCGCGAGTACACGGCCAGCACCGTGGCGGACGGCCTCCTGAAGCAGTGGCCCGACATCGCCGGGAAGTTCGTCAAGGTCATGCCTCTGGACTACCGCCGCGTCCTCCTGGAACAGGAGCAGGCGCGCGAGCAAGAGGCGGCGCAGAGCCGCGCCAACGGCGTCAAGGCAGGCAAGGTGAAGGCCACCCTTCGGCCAGGCTCCCTCCGAGGCGGGCAGGCAGGACAGGCCCGTGGGTAAACCGTCCGGCTTCATGGAGTTCAAGCGGGAGACGCCTACCCGCCGCCCCGTGGCGGAGCGCGTCCACGACTGGCTCGAGGTCTACGAGGAGTTCCCCGAGGAGCACCTCAAGCAGCAGGCGGCGCGCTGCATGGACTGCGCCGTCCCTTTCTGCCACCAGGGCTGTCCCCTGGGCAACATCATCCCGGACTGGAACGACCTGGTCTACCGCGACCAGTGGCGGCGCGCCATCGACCGCCTGCACGCCACGAACAACTTCCCGGAGTTCACCGGCCGCCTCTGTCCCGCCCCCTGCGAGGCTTCCTGCGTGCTCGGCATCAACGATGACCCCGTGACCATCAAGCAGGTGGAGCTCTCCATCATCGAGCGCGCCTGGAATGAGGGTTGGGTGAAACCGGAGCCCGCCCAGAAGAACACCGGCATGAAGGCGGCGGTCGTCGGCTCCGGGCCCGCCGGCCTGGCCTGCGCCCAGCAGCTGGCCCGCGCCGGCCACTCGGTGACAGTGTTCGAGCGCGATGACCGCATCGGCGGGCTCCTGCGCTACGGCATCCCCGACTTCAAGATGGAGAAGCGCTTCGTGGACCGGCGCCTGGACCAGATGGAGGCCGAAGGCGTCATCTTTCGTCCCAGCGTCAACGTCGGTGTCGACATCGACGCGCGCTCGCTGCTCACGCAGTTCGACGCCGTCTGCCTGGCCGCCGGCGCCACCTGGGCCCGCGACCTGGACGTGCCCGGCCGCGACCTCAAGGGCGTCTACTTCGCCATGGAGTACCTGCCCCCGCAGAACAAGCGCGGCGCCGGCGACTCCGTCCCGGACGAGCAGTTCATCAGCGCTGAGGGCAAGCGGGTGATCATCCTGGGCGGCGGCGACACCGGCGCCGACTGTCTGGGCACGGTGCACCGCCAGGGCGCCAGGTCCGTCACGCAATTCGAGATCCTGCCCCGGCCGCCAGAGCACCGGCCCAGCGACAACCCCTGGCCCACCTGGCCCAACATCTATCGCGTCTCCTCCGCCCACGAAGAGGGCGGCGTCCGCGATTACTCCATCCTCACCAAGCGTCTCTCCGGTCAAAACGGCGTCCTCAAGAAGCTGCACGGCGTGCGCGTGGAGTTCAGCCGGGAGAACGGCCGCATGGCCATGAAAGAGGCCACCGGCACGGAGTTCGTGGAGAAGGTGGACCTCCTGCTGCTGGCCATGGGCTTCCTGGGCCCGGAGCGCTACATGCTGGAGCAGCTTGGCGTCGAGATCAACGAGCGGGGCAACGTCAAAGCCGACGAGAACAAGATGACCAGCGTGCCCGGCGTCTTCACCGCCGGCGACATGACCCGCGGGCAGTCGCTAATCGTCTGGGCCATCGCGGAGGGTCGCGAAGCCGCCCGCGGCATCGACCGCTACCTGATGGGCGAGACGGCGCTGCCGGTGAACTAGCTCCTCTCCCAGTCTGTCCGTACAGTTGCTTCCGCACAAGATGTGACGTACAGTTGTGTACGGAAGGTGGTGTACGGATGGCGACCAAACGACTGGAAGTGCGCCTCGACGACGAGACACAGGAAGTACTGTCTGACCTCGCGACAGAACGACAAGCCTCAATATCGGAGATTGTTCGATTCGCCCTGCGCAGACTACACGAAGAGGATCAGCGTGAGCGCCGGCACCGGGCCGTAGAAGCGATCTGCGCCATGGAGATAGAGGATGTTCCGGAGCCAGAGGAGCTGAGCCGTCAGCTGGCAGAGGCGCATGACCCCGGTATTCCTTGACGCCAACATCCAGGTCTACGCAGCGGGAAGCGATCATCCATTACGGGAGCCTTCCCGGCGGATACTCCATATCGCCGCGTCGAATCCCGGAGCATTCGTGACGGATGCGGAGGTCATTCAGGAGCTCCTCCATAGGTACTTAGCCTTGCGAATATGGCCCCAGGGACGCGAATCGGTCCGAGAATTCGCGGCCCTGATGCAGGGACGCATCGAGCCAATGTACGCGGGCGACGTACAACAAGCAGCTCGGCTTGCTGACGAACATCGAGACCTCTCAGCCCGTGACCTGGTGCACGCGGCCGTGATGAGCCGCCTGGGCGTCCGGCAAATCGTATCGGCGGATGCCGGCTTCGACCGCATCGGGGCGATCGAGCGCCTCGATCCGGCGCTGGTTGACGGCTGGGGCGCCTCGCTACCTGTCTAGCGCCGCGCTGATGATCCTTTGACCCTCTGACCCTCTGGCCCGTACAATCCGCCTTAGCTTCCACAAGCCCGCTCGGAGGTTTCACGTGCCCCAAAAGGTCAGCATCGACGTTATCCCGGACATCCGCGACGCCGTCTTCGACCTCGTCACCTCCTACGCCCGCAGCAAGCGTCATTGCCGCTACGCCGACGTCCGCATCGAGATCAGCGAGGGCAAGATCGCCGTGGCCGAGAACGGGATGGACAAGTTCAGCGGCGAAGATTACGGCTTCGCCTTCGGCGTGCGCGTCCTGGGCGGCGAGCGCATGACCTCCCCCGGCTTCTACGGGGAGATCGTAGGCACGGCTGACCTACCTCGCCTGCAGGAACGGTTGCGGACCGCGCTGGACCACGCCTACGACCGCGCCGTCGCCAACGCCCGTAGCAAAGAGGGGTCGCGCAGCCGCTTCGCAACTCTCGGGGACGCCCTGTACGATATGAAACTCGCGCCCGTGGACGTACGCCAGGACACCATCGACGCCCAGTACCAGATGGACCCGCGCGAAGTGCCTCTGAGGGACGCCTCCACCTACGTCCGCGAAGTCTCCCAGCGGGTGCAGGGCCTGGACCCCGGCATCGCCTTCAACTACATCTCGGCGGGCACCCAGCTGGAGCGCCAGCTGTTCGTCAGCAGCGAAGGCGCCAGCATCCAGCAGACCTGGGCCATCACCCAGAGCACCTGCTTCGTCGTCGCCCAAGGGCCGGAGGGCCACCAGGAGATGTACGACTTCACCGGCCACCAGCGCGGCTGGGAGCTGATCACCCACGGTATCGAGGAGGAGTTCATCCAGTTCCCGCACCTCATGGACTTC
>JBGPMY010000198.1:0-4145 GCA_041487235.1 Dehalococcoidia bacterium | reverse complement strand
GCCACTCCGTTCAAAAACCTTTGAATTGGATGGGATCACTTATAGCGTTTGGTTTTACGACACGATCCCCTCTAAGACAGGCAAACTTTCCGTCATTCCACAAAAAATGACGCCGGTGATCTTCAGAAATGATGCCGTCAATGCCCACCTCGCCGTAGAGCCTCTTCTTGGCCAGGGTCACGAAGATGTTCCCCGGGCCACAGACCTTGTCCACGCGGGGCACTGTCGCCGTTCCATACGCCATAGCGGCGATGCCTTGCACGCCGCCCGCGCGAAACACGCGATCGACGCCGGCGATGTCGGCAGCGACCAGCTTGAGGGCGGAGACGCTGCCATCTCTGGCAGCGGGCGTCGCCATGACGATCTCGTCGACCCCCGCCACTCTGGCGGGCACGGCCATCATCAGCACCGTCGAGGGGTAGACGGCCTGCGTTCCCGGCGCGTAGATGCCGACCCTCCCCAGAGGGCGGACAATCTGGCCGACGCCGTCCTCTTCGAAGCTGCGCAGGGAGTGCTCCAGCTGCCTTTGGTGAAAGCCGCGGATGCGCCCAGCCGCCTGGGTCAGCGCCTGGATGAGAGCAGGCTTCACTTCCGCACGCGCTTTTTCGATCTCGCTCCGAGCGACTTCCAGCGGCGTGCTCTGAGGCGCTCCTTCCAGCTCCTCGTTGTAGCGGAGGACGGCGGCGTCGCCTTCCTGGCGGACGTCACGAAGAATGCGGTCAACCACGGCGGCCGCATCCAGCTCGGCTCCGAACACCCGGCGGATCTGCTCGCGCACCGGCGCCGGCAGCTCCGGCGCCTGGAGCTGGTTGCGTCGCAGGAGCCGTTCTTGGGCCTCGCGCACGCCTCGAACTAGGCGCATGCCAGATACTCTCTGACCGCTGCCAGGCCACGTTCCAAGGATTCTTGCATGAACTCCTGAACCCGACGCGGGGTCAGATAGCGCAGCGTCTCGTCCACCAGGTCGGGAAGCGACCCCGCCATCTCATCGAAGAGTTCCGCAGCCTGCTGCTCGGCCTCGCCGAGGTGCCGTCTGGCCCCGTGGCGAAATCGTCCCCAGTCGGGTGGTTGGCTCACCATATCCGTGACCACCTGTCGCCAGCGGCGGAGAGTATCCGAGTCGATTAGATCTATCTCGAGCGCTGGCTCGCAGCGGACGATGGCATCGACAATGTGCGCCATTAGCTCATCGTCCCGACGCCGGTCGCAGTCCATGGAGAACTGCAGCGCCCGGTCCATAACGTTGGCGCGCAGGTCGCCCCCCAGCGGCGAGCGTTCGCCGAAGAACGGACGGTAGATGGTCCCGATCCAGGTCTCGTCCATGACGAGGTGGGTCAGGTAGCCCGCCACGAACGCCCTGGCGGCGGCATCCAGTGATGCCGACGCCGCTAGCCGCGGGTGCGCGCGCAGGAACTCCACGATGCCGCTCTGGTCGTCGAAATTCGTTAGGTCAAAAAAGTGCGTTCGCTCTCGTTCCCAGCGCGTCATAACCCTGATGTCAGGGGCGGTGGAACCCACGTAGAGGTTTCCGCGCTCGTCATCAAGCGAGGCCATGCGCAGCCGGTCCGCCACGCCTTTGGCGATGGTCATGTGTAGGGCAAGTGGAGGCATTGTACGCTGAACCTCGGCCCAATTGTATCAGACGGGTTTGGTCCCGCCGGCGGTTGAGGAGACCGCCTCACCCAGCGCGGCGAGTACTTCCCGGAACACCTCGCGACGCCGCCCGGTAAGTTCGGCGTCCCTCCTCCCGATGACACAGGTGGTGGAGCGATAGAGCAGGTCTATCGGCTTCAGCCGGTTCTCGACCAGCGTCCTGCCCGTTTCGGTGCCCTCGATGAGCAGATCGGCGTCTTCCGGGACGAACCCCTCGGAAGCGCCGGCGATCGGTATCACCTGGTAGCGCCAGAAGTGACGGCTGCGGGCGTAGTGATCCGCCGTGCCGGCGAACTCGGAGGCCACCCGCACTATCTCCTTGCCGAGCGACCGCCAATAGGCGAGCGCGTCGCCGATGTTATCTGCGGGCAAGTCTTCACTGACGACCGCCGAGAGGTTGTACTGGGCCCGCTGCAGGTCCAGAAGCTCGATGACAGGACTGGAAGGGAAACGGTACAGATGCTCCATAAGGCAGTCCCGTCCGGTGACCGCCAGGTCCATCGTCCCCATCGCCACCAACTGCGGCATATCATGTGGCCGGATGACCTTCACTTCGAGCCCGGCGATCGGGCTGGTCGGACGACGTACGCAGTTGGCATCGTCGTAGCCCTTGAATCTCAGGCCGGCCGTCCGCAACGCCTCAACCACGTGGCGCTGCTGGTGGCCGTCCGGCAGGGCGAGCCGCAGAACGTCAGGTCGCGACCCGTCCGCCGGGGCGGTGCGCGTGGCGACGAGCGGCGGTGGCAGATCAAGGCTGCTGGACCGCACGGCTCCGGTTGCCGAGGTCATGAGGGGCGCCAGGACAGCGGACAGGTCCTTGGCCTGTAAGCTGCCCGCATTTCCGATGAGCCACGCTGAACTCTCGAACAGCCGGAACAGCGGCTCCAACCCCTGGGTGCGCAGCGATTCCTCGTCCGGGCTGGCGACGATAGCCAGGTCGGCGTCCTCCGGGGGATAGGCTTCGGCGGCGCCCCAGACGGCCTGGACACGATAGCACGGCAAGCGCGCGGCGATGGCGAAGGCTTCCGCCAGGTTGGGGTACTCGCTGACGATGCGAGCAACGGCGAGCAACCCCAGATCGGCCAGGCGCCGGCAAACGGAGCCGGCGGCGGCTGCGTAGATCCCGCAGGCGCCGAACCCCAGATTGCCGAGGGGCACCAGCGGCTGATCCGGAAAGCGCACCAGGACCTCCTTGACCCAGGCCAGGCTGCAGATGCCGAGGTCATAGTTGCCCAGCGCCACCTGCATGGGGATGTCCCGCTCCCGGAAGACGCGAACGGTCGGCCGGTCGCTGCCCCTGATGCTCAGACGATAGGACCGTGATCCCTCGCCGTAGCCTTCCACCGTCAGGCCAGCGGATGCCAGGACTTGCGCGGTGGAGGCACGAATATCGCCAGCTGGCAGCGCGATCTTAATCATGGCGGGCCGCCAGCGCCCGCGCCACCTCGTCCGCTTCCTGAAAGCGCTGACGTTCGGCGCCGTTCAGCATCAGCTCATAGCCGTCGGACGCGGCGACAACGTGGCTCGCGTCCGGCAGCTCGCTTGCTCCGGCGATGCGCACACCGCGACCGGCACGGCGCAGAACGCCAGCAAGAGCGAAGGCCGCGGCTAGGTCGGCGCGGTCCTTCCCTCTGGGGCGGATCACGATCGGCTGTGGTAGTGTGGTCGCCTCCGAGCGCAATATCGACCCCAGGACGTCCACTGTGAGGGCGAATCCGGAAGCGGGAACGCTGCGGCCACCGACGAGCGCTATCAGCCCATCGTAGCGGCCGCCCCGGCCGACGTTTTGGCCATCGGCGTAGAAGTGGAACACAGGGCCGGTGTAGTACTCGAAGTTTCTCACCAGAAGCGGAGCTATTCGATGATCGCCTCCCACCTGGCTCAGAATCTCCGAGACGGCGTTCAGCTCGGCCAGCGGCGAGGCCAGATCAGGCACCGCCGGCAGAAGGGCGCTCCTGAGGTTGTTCAGGTAGGCTGGCCCGTCGCCCTCCATAGAGAGCAGCTCACGCAGGGAGGTGGTTAGGCTCGGCACCCTCTCCTGGACCTCGTCCAGCGCGGACAGCTCCCCGTCCAGCACGCGGTCATAGAGCGCAAGCTGCTCCGCTAAACTGAGGCCCGCCTTGACCAGGACCGCCCGCAGTATCCCAGGATCGGACAGCTTGATCTCCGCCGGAAGTCCCAGGGCCTGCAACACCTCGCCGGCCATCAGGATAAGCTCGACATCGCCTTGCGGCTGCGTATCGCCGATCAGCTCCACGCCGCACTGCCACTCCTCGCGCGGTTCATCACCCTGGGCGAAGCGCAACACATTTTGGACGTAGAACAGCTTACGGGTATCGCCCTCATTGCCCTGCTCGACGTAGAGGCGGGCGGCGGGAATGGTGGAATCGGGCCGCAGCACGACGCGTTCCCCGCTCCAGCCGTCCCAGTCCAGGAAAGAGTAGACCCGCCCCAGCATCTGCGGCGATAGGGTCCCGGCGGACGTGAACAGG
>JBGPMY010000197.1:0-4185 GCA_041487235.1 Dehalococcoidia bacterium | reverse complement strand
CGTCTGCAGCTGCGACGCCGTACACGCTTCCGTTGTACCCGGCGAAATAGACGTTGCCACCTTCTACAACCGGCGCGCCGTAGATGCCCTGCAGCTCGTGCTTCTTTCCTTCATCTGTGTCCGGGGGAAAGACCCACTTGACGGAGAAGTCTTGGCGATTCAGCGCCGCCATCTTACCGGGCTGATTACTGACGTAGAGAGTGTCATCCACGAGTTCAGGGGCAGCCCACCCTTGCGGCTTGGAGACCCTGGCGCAGGCGCTGGCGACGAGCACGAGGGCGAGCGCGAGGAGGAGCCAGCGGGCGCTGGCTGTTGGCCTCATCGAACGCACCCGCGTTCCTCCTTGACGCCGGCGAATAGGGTATCTGACCTCAGCCGCAATCTCGTCCGCGCCCAAGCTACGGGACAGGGTCATACCCACCGCGATTGAACGGGTGGCAGCGGGCCAGACGCCAGATCGTCAGCCAGAAGCCCTTGAGAAGGCCATAGCGCTCAATCGCCTCATAACCGTAGTGGGAGCAGGTGGGCTGGAAGCGGCAGGCGGGCGGGCGCGTTGGCGAGATGCCCCGCTGGTAGAAGCGGATCGCTCCCAGGGCCAGCGCCTTCACGTCTGTACCGCGGGAGCAGGCCCGTCCCTCTTCAGGATGCTGGCTTTGGCGAGTAGATCGGTCACCGCTCGGTTCAGTTCATGGTAATCAGCCCGCGCGGCGGCGGCCTTGGCCGAGACGACGACGTCCCAGGCCGGCTCCAGCGGCAGGAGTCGCACGGCCTCGCGCAGCCGGCGGCGGACTCGGTTACGCACAACGGCGCCTCCCAGCCGCTTGCTGGTCACGAATCCAACACGGCTGTGGCTCAGGTCGTTGGGCAAAGTTCTCAGCACCAATAGCTCGTTGTTCCAGGAACGCCCCTGGCGGAATACAGCGTCAAAGTCCTTACGGAGACGCAGCCGCAGCTGTCTGCGCACGAGCACCCCGGCTTGGCGGGAAGCTCGCTCAGACGGCGAGCCGCCACCTGCCCTTGAGAGTACGCCGTTTGAGGATCGCTCTGCCGTTCCTCGTGCTATTCTTAGCCATAAAGCCATGACGGCGCTTCCGGCGCAGCTTTTTCGGTTGATACGTGCGCTTGGGCAAAGGGCGACTCCACGTGTCTCAAGAACAGTCCGCCTCCAGACAGACCCGCATCATTATAGGCCGCCCTCTCCGAGAGGGTCAACGCGAGTGAGAACGGAGAAACGCTTCGCCAGCAAAACGGCAGTTTTGCGCGGCAAAGGATGGGATCACGCGTTCTCCGGGGTTTGGGATACCAATATTCCATTATTGCTACGCTTGACACCCCATTCTATAATGTGACCGTTCAAGCGCCCCACGACTCCACTAGTCCTTGCCAGCCGACAGGAGTTCCGATGTGCCATACGTCGATAGAGTCCTGGCCTGCCGTGATTGTGGTTCCAGCTTTACCTTCAGCACCGGCGAACAGACATTTTACGCCAGCCGTGGCCTCCTCAACGAGCCTACGCGCTGCAACACCTGCCGCAGCGCCCGCAAGGCCGGTGTTAGCCCGCTGGGCGAAGGATACGTCCACTACGGGCCTTTCGCCAGCTTCGGCGGCCGCACCCCGCGCCAGATGCACCCGGCCACCTGCACCCAGTGCGGCCAGATGACGGAAGTTCCGTTCCAGCCCAAGGACGACCGTCCTGTCTTCTGTTCAGAATGCTTCAACGCGCTGAGACAGAGAGACGGAGGCCACCGCCTCTCGCCGCGGCCGTAGCCTGCGAAGCGCCCGCAGCCGCTCGGCTGACCTCACAGCGTTTGACAGGCCGCCGCTACCACAGATAGACTTGACTCCACAATCGAATAGCGATCGCAAAGGCGAAGACGGAGACGAGTACGGCGGCCCAGGCCCGGCCAGCGAATCCCGATTAGTGCAAGGGGACACGGAGCCACCGCCGGAACATCCCTCTCGAGCCGCCGACCGAAAGCCTAGTCTCGACGTAGGGGCGACGTTCAGGTCGCCCGCAGGATGGGCGAGTAGACTCGGCCGGAAGCCCCCGTTAGCGGAGGCAGGGGCATAATCCGTATGGCCGTGCCCCGTAACGAGTGGTCGCCTCAGGCGACAACCAGGGTGGTACCGCGAGCCAAGTGGCCCGTCCCTAAGGGACGGGTTTTTTCATGCCCTGCGGTATCGCCGGGAGGAACGGCGCCATGTTCAAGCCCGTAGATAGCAGACAGAGCTTCCCGAAGATGGAGGAAGAAGTCCTCCGCTTCTGGAAGGACAACGACATCTTCCGCAAGAGCGTGGACGAGCGCCCCGAAGATAACCTCTACGTCTTCTACGAAGGCCCGCCCACGTCCAACGCCCAGCCCGGCGTGCACCACGTGCTCTCGCGCGCCTTCAAGGACCTCTTTCCGCGGTACAAGACCATGCGCGGCTACCGCGTCCCCCGCAAAGCCGGCTGGGACACCCACGGCCTGCCCGTGGAGCTGGAGGTGGAGCGCGCGCTGGGCCTGGGAAGCAAGCCTGAGATCGAGGAGTACGGCATCGAGGAGTTCAACCGCCGCTGCCGCGAATCGGTCTTCCGCTACGTGAAGGAGTGGGAGGCGCTGACGGAGCGCATCGGCTTCTGGGTGGACCTGGAGAACGCCTACGTCACCTACGACAACAGCTACATCGAGAGCGTCTGGTGGATCGTCAAGCAGCTCTGGGACAACAACCTGATCTACCTGGACTACCGCTCCACTCCCCACTGCCCGCGCTGCGGCACGTCGCTCTCCGACGGCGAAGTCGCCCTGGGCTATCGGGAGGACACGCCGGACCCGTCCGTCTTCGTCAAGTTCCGCCTGACGGAGGAATCCGTGCAACGCCTGGCCGCAGGGGCGCTTCGCGATGTAGGGGCGCTTCGCGAAACGCCCGTCGACGGCCCTGTCTCCCTCCTCGCCTGGACAACGACCCCCTGGACGCTGCCGGGCAACACGGCCCTGGCCGTCCAGCCCTTCGCCGAATACGCCGTGGCTGAGCTGGACGGCGAGATGGTGATCCTGGCCTCGGCGCTGGTGGAGACCGCCCTGCGGGATGTAGGGGCGGTTCGCGATCCGCCCATCCGCGTCGTCGCCACGATAACCGGAACCGATCTCGCCGGCCTGCGCTACCAGCCTCTCTACGACCCGACCGCCTGGGGCGTACCCGCCATGTGGTTCGATCCCGCAGAGGCAGGGCGGCTCGTCTCCGCCGACGGGGCGCAGCAGGTCGAGCGAGCCTACACCGTCATCGGCGGCGACTTCGTCTCGCTGACGGACGGCACCGGCATCGTACACATCGCCCCTGCCTTCGGCGGCGAGGACTTCGACATCGGCAAGCAGCTGGGGTTGCTGTTCCTCCAGCCGGTAGACCTGCGTGGACGGCTGCCGGAGGGCTCGCCCTGGCCCGGCCAGTTCGTCAAGGACGCCGACGCCGGCATTATGGACGACCTCTCGAAGCGCGGTCTCCTGCTGCGCCAGGAGACGATCCGTCACACCTATCCTTTCTGCTGGCGCTGCGACACGCCGCTGCTCTACTACGCCAAGCCCACCTGGTACATCCGCACAACGGCCGTCAAGGAGAGCCTGCTGTCCGGCAACGAGAAGATCAACTGGTACCCGGCGCACATCAAGCGCGGGCGCTTCGGCGATTGGCTGCGCAACAACGTGGACTGGGCCCTGAGCCGCGAGCGCTACTGGGGAACGCCGCTGCCCGTCTGGCAGTGCGCCTCCTGCGGCGCCCAGGAGGCCATCGGCTCTCTCGATGAAATGCGGACGCTGGCCATCGACCCGACCGCGGTGGACGCCCTGGCCGACCTGCACCGGCCCTACGTCGACCGCATCGAGCTGCGCTGCGCCGGCTGTGGCGGCACGATGCGGCGCCTGCCCGAGGTGATGGACTGCTGGTTCGACTCCGGCGCCATGCCCTACGCCCAGTGGCGATACCCTCGCGAGAACCGCGAGACGTTCGCCCGCAGCTTCCCGGCGGACTTCATCTGCGAGGCCGTGGACCAGACCCGCGGCTGGTTCTACACCCTCCACGCCGAAGCAACCCTCCTGGAGGCGTGTGAGTCCGTGCCCGACGGCATCAGCTTCGAGAACGTCATCTGCCACGGTCACATCCAGGACGACAAAGGCAACAAGATGTAGAAGAGCCGGGGCAATGCGGTCG
>JBGPMY010000196.1:0-4192 GCA_041487235.1 Dehalococcoidia bacterium | reverse complement strand
GGGCGGGAATGGGTCCAGCCGCCCTGTGGCCTCTTGCAGCAGCAGACGCAAGCGGTCAGCCGCCCGCTCCAGGGCGGCGTCCGCCTCGTTGCGGTACTCCTGGGGGTCGGTCTGCATAGCAACCTCGATTAAAGTCGTTTTTGCTTATACTATTTCTGATTGTTGTTCAATGTGCTAAAATTCCTATATGGCGAGCAATAACCTGCACATGCAGTCCACGCGCCACCAGATCCTTGAGTATCTGCAGCGTCACGGGCGGGCCACGGTCAAGGAGTTCGGCGCCCTCCTCGGCCTCACTTCCACTGGAATCAGGCAGCACCTTACCGTCCTGGAACGTGACGCCCTGGTAGAGGCTCGCGAGGAACGCGGAAGGGTCGGCCGGCCAACGCTAGTATACTCCCTGACCGAGAAGGCCGATTCGCTCTTCCCCAAGAGCTACGACGTGCTGGCCAGCGTCCTCCTGGAAGAGATCCGCGCCACTGAAGGGAACGAGAAGCTGCATCAGCTGCTGCACAAGGTGGCCCAGCGCCTGGCTCACCCCTACACCGATAGGGTGCAAGGCAAGCCCCTGCCTGATCGCGTGCGGGAGACGGCGCGCATCATGGAGGAGCAGGGCTGTCTGGTGGACTGCCTGGAGGCCGACGGTGACTATTATATCGATGAGTACACCTGTCCCTTCCCCAAGGTTGCTGAGCGCGACCGCGCTATCTGCGCCCTGCACGTGGAGTTCGTCAGCCTGCTCAGCGGCGGGGACACCCGCCTGACCCGCAGCCTGCTGCGAGGAGAGCAGGCCTGCACCTACCGCATCCGCCCCGTCGCCGCGCGAGCGGAGCCAGCCGCCGCCGTGGCCGGCTAGAACGCTGGTCTCCCCTCCCATTGGTCCCTCCATCGCCCTGTGCTTTGCGGCGACCGAGACGGGATCGGCGCTATAATCGGGACGTATGCTGTGGGTCGGGCAGTTCGGAATCGCTGACGGCGAGGCGCGCGAGCGTACGCCCTGGGTGGGGACCTTCCCGGAGCCGGGCCGCGGCGACGACCCCTCCGACCTCTACGTCATAGTCGAGGCCGCGCTACCGGGCAGCGAGGAGTTCTGCGACGAGCTCAAAGAAGCCATCGGCAACCTCTTCCACAAGGCCAAAATGTCGCTAACGGGTGGTATCCTGCGCTCCCTCACGGCCGCCCATGAGAACCTGCGCGACTGGAACAGCAAGAGCATCAAGGAGCACCGGGTGGCGGCGGGCGTCTCCTGCCTGGCCATTCGAGGCCAGGAGGCCTACCTGGCGCAGGTGGCGCCAGCCAGCGCTTTCCTGTTCCGCGCGGGCACGCTGCGCAAGCTGGAGCCACGGCTGCCGGGGGCGTTGGAGCCGTTGGGGCTCTATGACGAGTTCCGGCCCGACTTCTGGCACTTCGAGCTGGCGGCTGGCGACCGGCTGCTCCTGCTGAGCGCGTGCCTGGCGCAGGTCCTGTCCGAGCCGGAGGTCGCCGCCGCCCTCTCTCTTCCCGGTGAAGAGGCCCTCCCCGCCCTCTACCGGCAGGCGCGGTCGCTCACGGACTGCGGCGCGCTGCTCGTCGCTGCGTCAGCCGACAGTTGACAGTGAACAGTTGACAGCTCCAACCTCCAACCTCCAATCTCTAGCCTCCGGCCCGTAAGCTATGAACGTCCTGGGCATCGAGACCTCCTGCGACGAGACGGCCCTGGCCGTGGTCCGGGACGGGCGCCACATCCTCTCCAACGTCGTCGCCTCCCAGGTATCGCTGCACGCCCGCTACGGCGGCGTCGTGCCGGAGCTTGCCTCCCGCCAGCACGTCCAGGCGATCGTTCCAGCTCTGGACGAGGCGCTGGAGCGCGCCTCCTGCCGGCTGGCGGAGATCGACGCCGTGGCCGTCACCTTCGGACCCGGACTGGCCGGAGCGCTGCTGGTGGGCGTCAACTTCGCCAAGGCGCTGGCTTACGCCCTGTCGCTGCCCCTGGTGGCGGTCAACCACCTGGAGGCGCACATCTACGCCGCCTGGCTGGACCGGGACGAGGCGCCACAGTTCCCGGCCCTGGCGCTGATCGTCTCCGGCGGCCACAGCGATGTCGTCCTCATGGAGGGGCACGGGCGCTATCGGCGTCTGGGAGAAACGGTGGACGACGCGGCCGGCGAGGCGTTCGACAAGGTGGCCCGCCTGCTGGGGCTGGGCTTCCCCGGCGGCCCGGCCATCGACCGGCTGGCGGCTACCGTTGAGGCGACATCCCTGCGACTTCCCCGCGCCCGCCTGAAACGCCCCTACGACTTCAGCTTCAGCGGCCTCAAGACGAAGGTGGCGCGCATGGTGCGCGGCGAAGAAGGCGACGTTCCGGCGACGGGGGAGCTGGCCGCCGCCTTCCAGGAGTCTGTGGTCGATTCCCTGGTGACCAAGGGTCTGCAGGCGGCGCTCGACCACGAGGCGAAGTGCGTCATCCTCTCCGGGGGCGTCGCCGCCAACTCCCGGTTGCGCTCCGTCCTGGCGCAGCGCTCGCCGCTGCCGGTGCTGGCGCCGCCGCCGGATCTCTGTACGGACAACGGCGCCATGGTCGCCGCCTGCGGCTACCAGCGCCTCCTGGCCGGCGATCTGGCGCCCCTGGACCTGGACGTGCAGCCGGGGCTGAGGATCGGCTAAGCGGGACATGGGACATGAGACATGAGACATGGGACATGAGACATGGGACATGGGCATGGGACTCGTGTCTCTTGTCTCGTGTCTCCTGTCTCACGACAGCGGGCAGCGGCCGCAACCACCCTGGGTGCAGTACTGCTGGAGGAGGTAGAGCATCCCCTGCTGGCGGCTGGCGTTGACTGGCACGTCGCCGCCTAGGGCCTGGTGCAGGTGGCGCACGGCGCCGTAGCGGGCGGGCAGCGGCAGCCGCCGATAGACCGCCTCCGCTAACCAGGCGAGCGCTTCATCGCCGCTGGCGGCGGCGCAGGGGAGCAGCGCGTTAGCCAGGATCTCCTGTGCTCTACCCGGCCCGATCAGGCCGGGCACAGCCAGCGCGGCGCTGGTCGCCCTGGCTGCTTCCTGAGGCGTGCCGCTCAAGAGGGCAAACAGCGCCGGCCGAAGCCCCTTCGCCGTGAACCGCCCGGCCAGCGCAGCCGCGCCTTGCAGCCTGCTCTCTGGCCGGTTGTGCGGCCGCACCGGCTGAGATGTGGGCGCGGCCACCTCCTGCAGGGTGGCCAGGAGGAGATGCCGCGCCCGTTCGGCTCTCTCCTTCGCCGCCAGAGGCATGAGCTCCGCCCGCAACTGGGCCCAGGGCAGACGTCGCGCCAGCAGCCGGAACGCCTGTCGCTGGCCGCCGTAGCCCAGCGCCTCCAGGATCCCTTCCCACAGGAGCTCTTCTAGCGGTTCAGCCCGTAGCCGTCGGGCGAACTCCGCCACCTTCTGGCGAAAGCGCATCGTCCCCAACCGGTCCAGCGCCTCGCCAACGGCCTCAGGGCCCAGGCGGGCCACGGCGCTGCGGCACGGCTCCTGCCACTGCACGGGACGCTTTAGCCAGACGCTGATCTCCCGCGTCCGTCCTTCCACCCAGTCTGCCAGCGCCACCACCGGCGCCCTGCGGCCGCTGGAGAGCAGTGTGGCGCCCTCCTCGTCGTGCCGGAACACCAGGTGCAGCGCCAGGCCGTCGTAGGCCGGGTCTTGCTGGTGGCCGTGGCGGCGGAAGTCGCTGCTGCGCACGTGCAGCTCCACGTCCCCCTGCAGCAGCCCCCAGGGGGCGGCGATGATGGCGTCCCGGAAGTCCGGCCCGGGCCCGCCCGCGGGCCGTCCCCTGTAGATCACCCGCAGCGTCTGGCCATCGACGGTGCGCAGCGCCTCGGCGGGGAAGCGCTGCCCCTCCCACAGGTGAGCGAGGTCGCGCTCGCTGAACGAGACAGGAGACTGAAAAGGGGAGACACGGACGGGCGTAGGCGGGCCGGGCTCGACGGCGATCACGTGTTCAACCGTCCCTTCGCCTCATGCTGTCCCTGTCACCTATCACCTATCACCTATCACCTGTCACCTGTCACCTGTTCCCTGTCACCTATCACCTGTCCCCTTCCGCCTGACTCCTGCTGCGAGCCTGGTACTGGAAGCCCGCCCGTTCCGCCACGATGCTCAGCACCCGGACGGACGTTCCGCGCGGCCGGTAGCGCCCGGTCTCCCAGTCGCTCACCGTCTGCTGGCGGGTGCCCAACTC
>JBGPMY010000195.1:0-4218 GCA_041487235.1 Dehalococcoidia bacterium | reverse complement strand
TGACGCCGGACGTGGCGTCCACCAGAAACAGGATGACGTCAGCCTCCGCCATCGCGATCTGAACCTGGTCCCGGATGAGCGCCGAATACCCTTCTTCGGCGTCAGGCTCAAGACCTCCGGTGTCGATGACGACGAAGGCGTGCTCGCGCCACTCCGCTTCGCCGTAGAGCCGGTCGCGCGTCGTTCCCGGGATGTCCTCGACGATCGCCTGTCGACCCCCGACGAGGCGGTTGAAGAGGGTGGACTTACCGACGTTTGGGCGGCCGACGATGGCCACGACTGGCTTGTTGTAAGCCAACCTTGTGGGCGCTGCGTCGGTTCGGGCGCCTGCCACGGGTTACCGCTTCTCGAGGGTTACCGGGACTTCTTCGGGCGCAACCGCGTCCACCAGAACACCATCTGCGGCAGTCGCCTTCACTCGCAGCTTGTGAGTCCCTTCGTCCTGGCCGCTAAGGTCGATGCTTGCGATAACGTCTTGGATCCCTAAGTCAAGGAGTACGGGAAGAGGGCCCCGCAGCGTCACCTGGACCGTGGGCAGGGCGCCAGCGATACTGAGGCGATCACCGAGTCCTGTGGCGGTCACGGGGATGCCCAGCGTCACCTCTCCCTCTCTCGGCGCGATCTTGACCGTGACCGTGACGCTGCCGCCACCGACGACGCTCACGCCGGCGCCCTCGGGCAGCTCAAGGGAGATGCTCTTCACCACGTCCTGGTCCTTGCCGTCCAGGTTGATGGGCTTGGTCTTGATGGTTTCCGCTTTGTCGATGAACTCTTTGGGCCCTGAGACCGTCACCGCAACGGGGCTTACGCTAACGCCCACCACGTTGTAGCCGGCCGCCGGCGTCCCTATCAGCTCCGGGGCCACCACGAGAGGCCGGCTGAACGTCGTCTGTCTAATGTCGAATGCGACGTTGGCGGTGGCCGGATTGAGGGTCACCCCCTGCACCAGATTGCCGTTCTCGTCGCGGGCCTGCAGCCTCACCGCCTGGTCCACGGATTCCGTGCGGCCGGTGACGTCCAGAGAAGCAACCACCTGCGCCACGAGGTCTATCTTTTCACGCGGGCCGGCCACCAGCGCCGTGGCGGCCTCCACGTGCGGCGCGCCCATCGTGAATCCGGAAGGTGGACTGCCTTCCACGTTGAGCACCAAGGGAACTGACTTACTGATGAGCAACGCCAGGTTAACCTTGATCTTGGCGGGCAGCACCTCTTCTATGCGAAGGCCGCCACGGCTGGGAAGCGGCCTGACCTCTACCGGCAGGTCGTAGTCGCCCACGGCCAGCCCATCCAGGTCCACCGTCGCCTCAAAGTCCGCAGCCGTGAGGCTCTCGAACACAACCTCCGACACGCGGATACTGACGCTCACCTTGGCCAGGTCGTTCGCCACCGCCACGTCGGAAGGCACGTTCGCTGGCTGCACCTGCAGGTCGATGGGCAGCACACGCGTGACCGTTGGGTTCTCGGCGTTGCTGACGAAGATCCAGAGCCCGAATGCCAGCACCACGGAGAGGGCGGCAAGCCCGCTGTTCTCCCGCAACGATCGTGCCGCCGGCCGCAGCAGCGCCGCCAGGACAAGAGCCCCTTCTTGAAAGAACCTGCGAATCTGCTCCATCGTCAGCTCCGCCTCAGCGAGTTACCCGCGGGAGGCGCCGTCCGCGCGTCCGGTCCAGCTCGACGGATGGCAGGAGGAGGCTGCGCAGTATCCCGCGCAGGCGTGGCCCGTCCAGGTTGGAGATGATGCGGGCGTTAGCCGCGATCGAGATGTGCCCCGTCTCCTCGGAGACGACGACCGCCACAGCGTCCGTGCGCTCGGTAAGGCCCAGCGCGGCGCGATGACGTGTCCCGTGAAAGCCGCTCTCCATCCGGTCGGACAGCGGCAGCGTACAGCTGGCGGCCACCACACGATTGCCGCGCACGATGACTGCGCCATCATGGAGCGCGGAGTTCGGGTAGAAGATGCTGTTCAGAAGCTGTGCGGAGCAGGCGGCGTCCAGCTTGATGCCCGTATCGATGTAGTCCTCCAGCCCAGTCTCTCGTTCGATGACGACGATGGCGCCGTGACGCTTCTCCGCCAGTTGCAGCGCCGAGTCGGCGATCGTCTCCACCACATTTTCGTAGAGGGCGCGCCCCGGCCACGGCCAGCGGCTGGTGCGGCCCACGCGCTCCAGGAAGCGGCGGATCTCGCTCTGGAAGATGATCGGTATAGCGATCAGCAGTGCGGGGAAGGAGTTGCGCAGCAGCCAGTCCAGAACGGTCAGCTCCAGCACTGAAGCCAGGATGACGGCGCCTACGACAACGACGACGATGCCCCGCAGCAGCGACATCGCCGTCGTGCCCTTCAGCAGCAGAAGCGCCAAGTAGATCAGGGCGGCGATGCTCAGGATGTCGATGACGCTGGCCGGTTTGAAGCGACCCAGCGCCTCTGTCACGCTGTCCCAGATGCCCACGTTGCCCCTCTTTACTCGTCCTCGCCCAGCAGCAGCGCCAGCAGCGCCTTCTGCGCGTGCAGCCGGTTCTCCGCCTGATCGAAGACGACGGACTGGGGTCCCTCGATCACCTCGTTCGTCACCTCCTGGCCCCTATGGGCGGGCAGGTCGTGCATGAAGATGGCGTCTTTTCTGGCGTGCGACATGAGCTCAGCGTCCACGGTGTAGCCGGCGAAGTCTTCCTTACGAACGCCGGCCTCTCGCTCATGGCCCATGCTCGCCCAGACGTCGGTGTACACCACATCGGCGTCCCGCACCGCCTCGACCGGCTCGTGAAGCTGGTCCACGCCGGCGGGCGCCAGTTCCTGCGCTCTCCGTAACACGCCCTCGGAAACCTCGTACCCGGGCGGAGAGGCGATGCGTAAGCGCATGCCGCAGATCGCTGCGGAGAGGGCCAGCGAGTTGGCGACGTTGTTGCCATCGCCGATGAAGGCGACGTTGATTCCCGCCAACCGGCCCTTCTTCTCGCGGATCGTCAGCAGGTCGGCCAGCGCCTGGCAGGGGTGCTCGGTTTCCGAGAGGGCGTTGATCACGGGCACCTCGGCGTAGCGCGCCAGCTCCTGCACGGTCTCCATCGTGAAAGTGCGCGCGGCGATACAGTCCACGTAGCGGCTGAGCACCCGCGCCACGTCCGCCGGCGTCTCCCTATCGCCCAATCCTACCTCGGGCGGCGACAGATAGATGCAGTCGCCTCCCAGGTGTCGCATCGCCACATGAAGGGAAACGCGGGTGCGCAGGGAAGGTTTCTCGAAGACGAGGGCCAGCGTCTTGCCGGCGAGCAGCGGCTGGCGTCCGGCGTCTTTCAACGCCATGGCCGTCTGCAGCACGCCATCCAGCTCTTGCGACGAGAGATCGGCGATGGAGATCAGGTCACGTCCGCGCAACACGTGCACACCTCCTGACGGGTGTTTTCAGTATAGCATCGGACGCGCGGCGCCGAGCCAAGGAGACAGGCAACGCTACAGCAGGTAACATTTGAGCATCTGTTGAGCGCTTATTCGCCGGAGGGAGATGCCATGACACGCCCCGTCGTCCACTTCGAGATCTACGGCAAGGACGCCAAGCGGCTGCGCGAGTTCTACGCCGCGCTGTTCGGCTGGAAGATCAGCACGGACAACCCCATTGGCTACGGCCTGGTGGAGCACGGCATCGGTGGCCCGCCGGAGGGGATCGGCGGCGGCATCGCCCAGTCGGACGCGGCACGGGTGATGATCTACGTCCAGGTCGTGGACCTACACGAGACGCTGAGGAAGGCCGAGGAGATGGGCGGGAAGGGGGTGATGCAGCCCATGGACGTCCCCGGCGGCCCGACCATCGCCCAACTGGAGGACCCGGAAGGCAACAGGGTCGGGCTCGTCAAGCAGTAGAACGCCCGCTCTGAACTGCTCGCAAATCTCTCCCGCATCGGATAGAATATTGCCAAAGGCTGAGTGCTCAGCTATTTTAGCAATTCTCGGGACGGAGGTTCGCGACGGCACACAACAGAACGACCGGCAAGAAGTCCGCAAGCAACGCAGGGAAGACGCTCAACAGCCCGAAGGCGAGCAAGGCCGCGAAGTCCGCTGCTGGAAGCGCGCTCAGTCAAAGGCCGGGCAAGAAGCGGTAATGGACGAGGCTCGCCTAGTGCTCGATTACATCGGCGTCTTGGTGTGGCCACTCGTGGCGATCTCGGTTGCCTTCCTAGCTGTAACCCGCTTCCGCGAGGAAATCGCCCATGCCATCCTCCGCATCC
>JBGPMY010000194.1:0-4226 GCA_041487235.1 Dehalococcoidia bacterium | reverse complement strand
CCGTCACATCCAACCGTCCGATTTAGCGCTATCGCCCCGCACCGCTCATGGTGAGGTTCTCGTACCATGAGCGGTGCGACGACGTTGCGACTGGCCAGGACGCGGGCCGCAGTGCTCCGCTCGCCCTACGAGAGCCTCAGGGCGAGCGGGAAGGGGTGTCCGTCACATCCAACCGTCCGATTTAGCGCTATCGCCCCGACCGGCTCATGGTGAGGTACTCGCACCATGAGCGGTGTGACGACGTTGCGACTGGCCAGGACGCGGGCGCAGTGCTCCGCTCGCCCTACGAGTGCCTCAGGATGAGCGGGAAGAGACGATTGACATTTGCGTGCCGTGGAAGCTGGTAAGGGCGCTTCGCGAAGCGCCCCTACACGTCTCGCTTTCGATTACGACTACACGGAGAAGATGTGCACGGCCAGCGCCGCCGCTTCGCCCTTGACCATGCCGCCGCCGTTCTCTGTCATCCCCACTTTAGGGTTACGCACCTGGCGTTGGCCGGCCTCGCCACGCAGCTGCGCGAAGATCTCGTAGATCTGGGCCACGCCTGTGGCGCCGATGGGGTGACCTTTGGAGATCAGGCCGCCGCTGGTGTTTACCGGCATGGGCCCGTCGAAATAGGTGGCCTTGGAGTCGATGAGCTTGCCGCCTTCGCCGGGCGCGCACAGCCCAAGCTCCTCGTAGAGGACCAGCTCCGCCGGCGCGGAGGCGTCGTGCAGCTCGATAACGCTGAGGTCTTCGGGGCCGACACCGGCCTGATTGTACGCCTGCTGCACGATCCTCTGGGTCAGGTCGGGGTCGCCCGGTTGGCGGTCCGAGCCGGAGCCGAGACACGAGGCCCGCACGTAGACCGGCTTGGACGTGAACTGCTTGGCCTTCTCCGCCGAACAGAGGACGACGGCCGCCGCGCCATCGCCGATGGGTGAGCACATGAGGCGCGTTAGCGGCTCGGCCACCGGCGGCGAGGCGAGGACGTCTTCCAGCGAGTAGACCTCGCGGTACTGGGCGTGCGGGTTGAGCGAGCCGTGGAAGTGGTTCTTTACGGCCACGCGGGCGAACTGCTCTTTGGTCGTGCCGTACTTGGCCATGTGCTGGCGGGCGAAGGCGGCGTAGAAGTCCATGAACATGGAGCGCTTCTCGCCGGCCCCTTCCTCGGGGGCGGGCATATCGCCGCGAGCGCCATCGCCGTCGCCGCGCGACGCCTTCATCTGCGCCTGCATCTGCTGCACCCACTCCACATCGACGGCGGCGCCGATCGCCTGGAACGAACGCCGCTTGTCCTCGTGGTAGAGCTTCTCCATGCCCACGGCCAGCGCAATGTCGTACATGCCGGAGGCGACGTACAGCCAGGCAAGATGAAAGGCCGTGGAAGAGCTGGCGCAGGCGTTCTCCGTGTTGATGATGGGGATGCCGCCGATGCCGATCTCCCGCAGCACCACCTGGCCGCGGATCATCTCCTGGCCGGTGATCAGGCCGGCTGTAGCATTGCCGACGACGGCCGCTTCCAGCTTGGACTTGTCGACGCCGGCGGAGTTCAGGGCGCCCTTCACGGCCTCGCCAGCCAGGTCTTTCATGTTGCGATCCAGGAACTTGCCGAACTTCGTCATGCCAGCGCCAACAACGGCGACGTCCCTCATGGCTTCCTCCTTAGCGGATGCTCAGCGGTGGCCAACGCTCACCGCGAACAGTATAGCAGAAGGGTCAAAGGGTCAAAGGGTCAGGGGTCACGGGGTCAGTGGGCTCCGCTATCCGCCGCCGCCGGCCGGCGTAGCGCCGAGCGCCTCTGTCACGGCCTGCTCCATCGTGGGCAGGCGGATCAGGCCGGTGTAGAGGCGCGTGATGACGCCGTCCGCGTCGATGAAGACGCTGACGGGCATTGGCGGCGGGAGCAGGCGAACGTACTCGTCGTACAGCGTGTCGTCCGGGTCCATGCCGTTGACGGAAAAGCTAACGCCGGTGCCGCCGTCCTCCAGCGGCAGGTTGCGGAGGAAGTCCATAGCCCGCCCCAGCGGTTCCCGCCGGTTGACGCTGATCACGGCTAACTCGTCCTTATGCTCAACCTGCAGCTTCTGGATGTCGGGCAGCTCCACCTGACAGGGGACGCACCAGGTGGCCCAGAAGTTGACGTATACGGGCTTGCCTCGGAAATCGCTGAGGCGGTGTCGGGTGCCGGTGAAGTCTGAGATCTCGAAGTCCGGGGCCAGCTTGCCCACCTGCGGGCCTACGTCAAGACCGGAGCGCGCCGCTGGTTGCGACGTCTCCAGCAGGACGGCGCTCTCGATGCCTTTGCCGCCGCCCTGGTTGCCGATGAGGCCCGCGGCGAACAGAACGCCGACCACAACGCCGACGATGACCACGAGGCCTGCCAGGGCGACAAGCCTCTGTGTGAGGTCGCCGCGTCGGGCTCGCGATCTGGCGCGCCTGGGCACGCTAGGCCTGCGCCGAGATGTCGCCCAGGAAGCCGAAGTTGAACAGGCTGTTCAGGTTGATGAGACTGTCCGTGAAGATGAGGATGCCGACGACGATGAGCATGGCGCCGCTTAGGTAGTTGACGACGCCGACGTAGCGCTTCGCCCGCATGTATAGCGGCTTCACGCTGTTGTACGCCAGGCCCATGGCCAGGAAGGGGACCGAGAGGCCAGCGGAGTAGGCCACGAGGAGGAGGGCGGCTTGCAGCACGGTGCCGCTGGAGACGGCCAGAGCGAAGATTGCGCCCAACGTCGGGCCGATGCAGGGGCTCCAGCCGGCGGAAAACGCCGAACCGACGAAGAACGAGCGCGCGTAGCCGACCTTCGCGCCGGTGCCGACGTCGATCCGTCGCTCCTGCTCCAGGAAGGGGATCGTGATCACGCTGGCGAGGTGCAATCCCATGATAATCAGGAGGCCGCCGGAGACCTTGAGGATGAGGTCCTGCTGGTCGCGGAGGAAGTAGCCTACGGTGCCCAGGGAGATGCCGAAGACGATGAACACCAGCGAGAAGCCACCGACAAAGCTGAGCGAGTGCAGGAAGGGTGACGGCGTGGCGATCGTCGTCGGCGCGCTGAGGACGATCGTGCTGCCCGGCGGTCCGCCAGCCGTGGCTGCCTGCCGCACCACGGAGCTTGGCGCGGGGACACCGGCCGTTTCCAGCGAGGCGCCCGTCAGATAGCCCAGGTAGGCGGGGATCAGAGGAAGGACGCAGGGCGAGGCGCACGAAAGCAGCCCCGCCGCGAACGCCACGAAGATGCTGATGCCGCCGATCTCCAGGAAGCCCATCGTCTCTCTGCCTTAGTACGCCCGTTGCTTCCATGATAGATTCGCTGCACCAGGCGGGCAATCTGCCGTTGACGGTCTTCGAGCGCTGCGCTTAAATTGGAGCGCCGACTACCTACCTGCGACACCGCTCCGGAGGATACGCCATGCAGTACGCCCCGATCTCCAAGCCGCCAGCCGAGCAGATGAAGGTGCGCCCCAACCTCTTGGACTACGATACGGCACGGGAGGGCTTTCGCTGGGACGACGTGCGACGGGAGCTGGACGGCCTGCCGGGCGGCGGCCTGAACATCGCCCATGAGTGCCTGGACCGCCACCTTTCGACGGCGCGGAGGGACAAGATCGCGATGCTGTGGGAGGGCAAGGGTGGGGAGACGGAAACGTACACCTTCAGCGATCTGACTCGCGCCGCCAACAAGGCCGCGAACGGCCTGCGCAGCCTCGGTGTCCAGAAGGGCGATCGCGTCTTCGTCTTCCTGGAGCGCGTGCCCGAATGCTACTTCACGGTGTTCGGCACGCTGAAGCTGGGCGCCGTCATCGGGCCGCTGTTCTCGGCCTTCGGGCCGGACGCGGTGAAGGACCGCCTGGCGGACAGCGGGGCCAAGGTGCTGGTCACCAGCCCCGACCTGTGGGCGCGCGTGAAGGAGATCCGTAGCGACCTTCCGCAGCTCAAGCATGTCGTCTTGGTGACGCGGCGGCATGCCGCCGAGCCGGGAGACGGCATCATCCTCTGGGACGAGCTCGTAGGGCCGCAGTCAGATCAGTTCGAGACCGTCGCCACCGACCCGGAGGACTTTGCGGTGATGCACTACACGTCCGGCACTACGGGGAAGCCCAAGGGCGCGGCGCACGTACACATGGCGATCATGGGGCACTACGCCACCGCCAAGCACGTTCTGGACATCCACGACGAGGACGTCTACTGGTGCACGGCGGACCCGGGCTGGGTGACGGGGACGTCGTACGGCATGTTCGGG
>JBGPMY010000193.1:0-4242 GCA_041487235.1 Dehalococcoidia bacterium | reverse complement strand
ACGGCCCCGCCGTCGTGCAGACGTACACGGTCGTCTTCGACCGAGAGGGCCAACCGGAGCAGGGGATCATCATCGGACGCCTCGAAAGCTCCGGTGCGCGGTTCTTCGCCAACACGCCACCGGACGCCTCGCTCCTGTGGCAGATGACCCGCGAGGAGTTCGTCGGACGCCGAGGCCGCGTCGCCCACGACGCCGCCACCGGCAAGAACATCTTCTCCCCGGAATGAGCTGCGGCGGGACTATCGGGCCGACGTGCCGCAGGCAATGCCCCAGCCCCGCCTGCCGGCGGGCAGGTTTCAAGCTGGGGTGGCGCAAGACGCACGTAGCTGCAGGGCTTCCGCTCTGCCCCGCGCACGGCCGCCGCGCACCTAATCGCGGCTCTTGCCGGCTTGCGTCACCCACCTCCATGACGTAAATTCCCTTACGGCAATCCGCCCAGGCCCCGATCTTCCGTTTACAATTCAGAGGGGAGCGGTACCACGAGCGGGAATCCGATGACGAAGACGAAGTACATCTACCGGTTCCAGGAAGGCAGCGCTCAGATGCGCGACCTTCTTGGCGGCAAGGGCGCCAATCTGTGCGAGATGGCCAGACTGAACCTGCCCGTCCCGCCCGGCTTCACCATCACCACCGAGACCTGCCGCGACTACTACGAGCGCGGCCGCAGTGTTCCCGATGGCTTGTGGGAGGACGTGCGCCAGCACCTGGGCGAGGTGGAGCAGAGCATCGGCCGCCGCTTCGGCGACCCCACCAACCCACTCCTGGTCTCCGTGCGCTCCGGCTCCAAGTTCTCCATGCCCGGGATGATGGACACCATCCTCAACCTGGGCCTTAACGACGACACCGTACGCGGCTTCGCCAAGGTCGCCGGCGACCTGCGCTTCGCCCTGGACTCCTACCGCCGCTTCATCCAGCTGTTCGCCAAGGTCGCCCTCCGCGTCGACGCCGAGCCGTTCGAAGAGGTGCTGGAAGACGCTCGGCAGCGCGCCGGCGCCGCCTCTGACGCCGAACTCGACGCCACCGCCCTGGAAGAAGTCGTTCGCCGCTTTCAGCAGATCGTGGAACAGCACTCCAGCGTTCCGTTCCCCAATGACCCCTGGGGCCAACTGCAGATGGCGGTCCAGGCCGTGTTCGATAGCTGGGACAACCCACGCGCCATCGCCTACCGCGACTACAACCGCATCCCCCACGATCTCTACACCGCCGCCAGCGTCATGGCCATGGTCTTCGGCAACAGCGGCTGGGACAGCGGCACGGGCGTCTGCTTCACCCGCAGCCCCAGCACCGGCGAGCCGGTCCTCTACGGCGAGTATCTGCCCAACGCCCAGGGCGAGGACGTGGTCTCCGGCGCCCGCACGCCCAAGCCGATAGCGCAGCTTGAAGAGGAGATGCCCGACGTCTTCCGCCAGCTCAACGACTTCGGCCAGAAGCTGGAGAAGCACTTCCGCGACGTCCAGGACATCGAGTTCACCGTCGAGCACGGCAGGCTGTTCGTCCTCCAGACGCGCTCCGCCAAACGCACAGCGATGGCCGCCGTCAGGGCGGCCGTGGACATGGCGGGAGAGGGGTTCGTCAGCCGCGAGGAGGCCATCCTGCGCGTCCCCGCCAACGACCTGGCGCAGCTTCTACTGCCCCACTTCGACGATCAAGCCAAGCAGGAGGCCGTCAAGCAGGGCCGCCTCCTGGGGCGCGGCCTGAACGCCTCGCCCGGCGCCGCTACGGGCCGCGCCGTCTTCGATTCCCAGACTGCGGCCACCGCCGCCGACAACGGCGAGGTGTTCATCCTTGTTCGGCCGGAGACCAGCGCCGACGACATGCCCGGCATCCTGCGCGCCGCCGCCGTGCTCACCAGCCGCGGCGGCATCACCAGCCACGCCGCCGTGGTGACGCGTGGCCTGGGCAAGCCCGCCGTCGTAGGCTGCACGGAGCTGAAGGTGGACCCGCGCGCCCGCCGCATGTCCGTGGACGGGCTCGTCGTGCTGGAGGGCGAGGAGATCAGCGTCGACGGCTTCACCGGTGAGGTCTTCGCAGGTCACATCGATACCGTGGCACCCGACGTCGGCGCCAACAAAGAGCTGCGTGAGCTCCTGGCCTGGGCGGACCAGTCCCGCCGCCTGGGCGTGCGCGCCAACGCCGACACGCCTCACGACGCCCAGCAGGCGATCGCCTTCGGGGCGCAGGGGATCGGCCTCTGCCGCACGGAGCACATGTTCTTCCAGACCGAGCGCCTGCCCTACGTCCGCGATATGCTGATGGGCGCAGGCGAGGCCAGCCGCATCGCCAAAGAGGCGCGGGCGGCGCGTTCCGCCCTGGAGAGCGCCTCCCAAGACGACCACGCAGCCGCCCAAGAAACGCTCCGCCACGCTGAGGAGCGGCTGAACAGCCCGGAGGTGCAGACCTACCGCGCGGCCCTAGATCACCTCGCTGAGTACCAGACGAACGACTTCCGCGACATCCTGCGCGTGATGGACGGCAAGCCAGTGGTGATCCGGCTCCTGGACGCCCCCTTGCACGAATTCCTGCCGCCCCACGAGTCCGTCCTGCAGGAGGTGGCCGCCCTGCGCGCCACCAACGCCGACCCCGCCCTGCTGGAAGAGAAGGAGCGGCTGCTTCAGGCCACGAGCTCCCTGCAGGAGTCCAACCCTATGCTGGGCCACCGCGGCAGTCGCCTGGGGCTGAGCTACCCAGACATCTACCAAATGCAGGTGCGGGCCATCGTGCGCGCGGCCTGCGACCTCCTGAAGGAGGGGCTGGACCCCCACCCAGAGATCATGGTGCCGCTGGTGATGGACGCCACAGAGATCCGGGCGCTGAAGGGGCATCTGCAGGGGGTCATGGCCGAGTACGAGGCCTGCTCCGAGAGAAAGACGCCCATGCATTTCGGCACGATGATCGAGCTGCCGCGCGCCGCCCTCAACGCCGGCCAGATCGCGCCGGAGGTACAGTTCTTCTCCTTCGGCTCCAACGACCTTACCCAGATGACCTTCGGCTTCAGCCGCGACGACGCGGAGGAGAAGTTCCTGAGCTTCTACCTGGAGACCGGCCTGCTGCCGCGTAACCCCTTCGCCACGATCGATGAGCAGGGCGTCGGACGGCTCATCACCATCGCCGTCCAGGAGGGCCGCGCCGCCAACCCGCAGCTGGAGCTCGGCCTCTGCGGCGAGCACGGCGGCGACCCAGAGAGCATTCGCTTCTGCCACCAGGTCGGCCTCAACTACGTCTCCTGCTCGCCCATGCGCATCCCCATCGCCCGCCTGGCCGCCGCCCAGGCCGCCCTGGGCGAGCGCGAGCGCGACGTCTAGGCCATAGCCCATAGCTGCGCCCCCACGAATCTTCTCCACCTCCGCTTACGTATGCCTTCACAGAGCGCACTTCTCGCGCCCATTGAAGGAGGTTCGACGATGCGAAGATGGTTGCCCGTAGCGGCGCTGCTGCTACTGGCGGTGGGCGTGCTAGCCGCCGCCTGCGGGGGAGACGAAGAGAAGGCCACCAACGGTGGCGCCACGAGTAAAGCGACTACGGCAACGTCTCAGGCGGCGGCGCAGACGGTAGACGTTGAGGCGGATGACTTCTATTTCCAGCCTACGGAGATCGCGGCCCAGGCCGGCAAGCCGGTCACAGTCACGCTGAAGAATGAGGGCAAAGCCACGCACACGTTCACCATCGACTCCCTGAAGGTGGACCAGACTATCGCGCCCGGTAAAGACGCCGAGATCACCTTCACGCCCACCAAAGCCGGCGACCTGGTGTTCTACTGCCAGTTCCATCACACCAGCAACGGTATGCAGGGGACGGTCAAGGTATCCGGGGCCGGAGGCGCGGCCGCCCCCAACACGCCGGTCGCCACCGTCGCCGGCGGCGGCTTCTCCGGCTACTAGTAGCGATCCGCCGTCTCAGCGGGGGTACAGAGCCTGTCATTCTGAGCGTCGGCCACGTCCGCGCGCGGCACAAGACAGCTTCGCGAAGGAATCTGGGGCGGAGCAGCGGGGTGAGTCACAACGCGCGACGGTGCGGTCCCCGCTAGTCACGAAGCCGCCAGCGGGTGCCCTCCGGCTCGTCCTCCAGGACGACGCCGAGCTCCCCCAGCCGCGCTCGGACACGGTCAGCCAGCTCGAACAGCCGCAGGGGGCACGAACCGGGGGAGTGCAGAGGCCTGTCCTGAGCGAAGCCGAAGGGGGCGCAGCCCCTTTGCCGGGGGCCTGGGGGTGTCCCCCAGTTCAATTACATCCCGGGCGGGCGGGT
>JBGPMY010000192.1:0-4264 GCA_041487235.1 Dehalococcoidia bacterium | reverse complement strand
CGCAGCTCAATTGCAGAGGGACACCCGCCTGGCGCGCCGCCCCCGCACGCCCGTCCGCGAGTGACCGGGTAGTGCGCACAAGCCGGTCCCAGGTTCCGGGAGCGGAAAGCTCCTTCAACGTGGCGATACCGGCGGCCATGGCGAGCGGGTTTCCCGAGAGCGTGCCCGCCTGGTAGACGGGACCCGCCGGCGCCACAAGGGCCATGATGTCGGCTCTCCCCCCGTACGCCCCCACAGGCAGTCCCCCTCCAATCACCTTGCCCAGCGTGGTGAGATCCGGCCGCACGTGGAAAAGCGCCTGTGCGCCGCCCATGTGTACGCGAAACCCGGTCATCACCTCGTCGAAGATCAGCAGCGCCCCGTCAGAAGTGCACAAGGCGCGAAGGCCCTGGAGGAATCCCGGCTCCGGCGCCACCACGCCCATGTTGCCGGCTACCGGCTCCACGATGACGGCTGCGATGTCAGCTCCGTGCTCGTCGAACAGGAGGCGGACGGCATCGATATCGTTGTAAGGGGCGACCAGCGTCTCGGCGGCGTAGGCGGGCGGCACGCCGGGGCTGTCGGGCAGTCCCAGGGTGGCCTGGCCGGAGCCAGCCTGCACCAGCAGGCCATCCGCGTGCCCGTGGTAGCAGCCCTGGAACTTCACGATCTTGTTGCGGCTGGTGTAAGCGCGGGCCAGACGCAGAGCGGACATCGTGGCCTCAGTGCCGGAGTTCACGAACCGCAGCATCTGGATGGAGGGGATCGCCTCGCAGATGAGAGCCGCCAGCTCGATCTCCAGCTCGGTGGTCGCGCCGTAGGCGGTGCCACGGGCGGCCGCACCGGCGATGACGTTGACGACATCTGGATGAGCGTGCCCCAGGATCAGCGGCCCGTAGGCGCAAACGTAATCGATGTAGCCGTTGCCGTCGACATCGACGACCTGTGAGCCCTTGCCGTAAGCGATGACGGGCGGCTGCCCACCGACGGCGGCGTAGGCGCGCACGGGGCTGGAGACGCCGCCCGGCATCAGCTCCTGCGCCCGAGCGAAGAGCTGTTTCGAGCGGGCGTTGTTGGGTTCAGGCATAGCGGCCCGATGGAGTCATCGGCGCGACTCGCTCATGGGGCGGCAGCAGGAGCGGTAGCAGCTCGCCGAGGGAGCGTACACGGTGGTCTGGAGCGGGCACTTTGCGCGGCCTGCGCAGGCCCTCGCGGTTGACCCACACCGATCTCATGCCGGCGCGCGAAGGCCCCAGAACGTCCGGCACGGGGTTATCGCCGACGTAGAGGATCTGACCCGGAGGAAGATCGAGGGCGGCCGCGAGGTGCAGGAAGATGGCGGGGTCCGGCTTGATGGCGCCCGCCTGCTCCGAAGTGACGACGGTATCGAACTGGAGCCGGTTTCGCTTCAGGCAGGCGGTCAGGAAATCGTCGTCGGCGTTGGAGAGGAGCGCCAACCGGTAGTGCGGGCGCAACGCATCGATGACCGAATGGGCGTCGTCGAAGGCGGGAGCACCCGCGAGCTTCGCCTTAAGGTGGTTGGCGGCGGCCCAGGCGTCGCCGGGCAGCCGCAGTTGTTTGAAGACACGCTGGAACTGGGCTGCCCAGGCCTCGTCGTAGCGGGTGTAGACCGGCTCATGGTGGTTTTCCGCGCGCATAAGGTAGGAGGCGCGCAGAAAGCGCCGCCAGATGTCGGCGGCGTCCGCGTCAAGGCCTTGCTGGTCGCAGATCTCGGCCATGGAGGCGATAAAGTCCGGCTCCGTGAAGTTGATGAGCGTGCCGTAGCCGTCAAAGGCCACGGCCAGAATATTGGCGGCGGATGCTTTGGCCGCGGATGAGCGCGGATCGGTTGGTGACTGAGTCATTTGGTGCGAACCAGACGCTTGAACTGGACGCGCTGATTGCCAAAGTTGAGGATAAGACCGACCTCGATCCCGGTGGCCGTCAGGTAGTGGAGCAGCTGGGCTTCGTGGACCGGCACCAACGCTGCGACCGCCTTGATCTCGCAGATCACTTTGTGATCGACGAGCACGTCCGCATAGTAAACACCAACGGGCTCCCCTTTATAGCTCACATCGATCTGCGCCTGGGACTGCGCCTTAATCCCGCGACTCCGGATCTCGCGCAAGAGAGCCGTCTCGTAGACCTTTTCCAGGAATCCGGGGCCCAGTTCGCCGTGCACCTCAAAGGCCGCTCCCAGTATCTGCTCCGTAAGCTGCCAGTGGGGGTGCGAGCGTTCATTTCGTGGTGAGGAGGGGCCAATCCGCGGTCTATCCGCGTTCATCTGCGGCTAAGTACCCAGCCACTTGGCGGCCTCTTTGGCGTGGTAGGTGATGATGATCTCCGCGCCGGCACGGCGGATCGCCGTCAGTATCTCCAGCGTGACCAGCCGCTCGTCCAGGTAGCCGGCGGCTGCGGCGGCCTTCACCATGGCGTACTCGCCGCTGACATTGTAGGCGGCCAGAGGAAGATCGAAGCGGTCTCGGGCGCGGGCGATGAGGTCCAGGTTGGGCAGCGCCGGCTTCACCATCACGATGTCGGCGCCCTCTTCGATGTCGGCCTCGATCTCGCGCATCGCCTCGCGCGCGTTGGCCGGGTCCATCTGGTAGCCGCGACGGTCGCCGAACTGCGGTGCGGACTCGGCGGCGACGCGGAAGGGGCCGTAGAAGGCGGAGGCCTGCTTGGCGGCGTAGGCCATGATGGGGATGTGCCCGAGGTTCGAGTCGTCCAGGGCGGCGCGGATGGCGGCCACGCGGCCGTCCATCATGTCCGAAGGCGCGACGATATCCGCGCCTGCCTCGACGTGCGACACCGCAGTGCGAGCCAGCAGCGGCAGGGTGGCGTCGTTATCGACTTCAGCCTGCCCGTCCGGGCCGTTGGCGATGACACCGCAGTGCCCGTGCGAGGTGTACTCGCACAGGCAGACGTCGGTGATGACGACGAGGTCCGGGGCGGCGTCCTTCAGCGTGCGGATGGCCCGCTGCACGATGCCGTCCGCGTCGTAGGCCTCGGAGCCGGCCTCGTCCTTGGCGGCCGGCAGGCCGAACAGCAGGACGGCCGGGATGCCCAGCGACCGTAGTTCCTTCGCCTCGGCGGGAAGCTGGTCGATCGACAGGTGGTACTGGCCGGGCATGGAAGCGATCTCCGCGCGCACGCCCCGGCCGTGGGCGACGAACAGGGGATAGACGAACTGCTCCGGCGACAGCCGCGTCTCCCGCACGAGCGCCCGCAGCGCCTCCGAGCGGCGCAGCCGCCGGAAGCGGCGGAAGGAGAGGGGTAGGGTGCGGGTGGTCATGGCTTGACCTCCAGTGGCACAAACTTTCTGAGCCGGTAGACGTAGCTTTCCCAGCGGACATTATCGTCGAGCCACAGTCCGAATATAACGAGATGCTTTCGCTTCGTTCCGAAGTCCTTGAAAACGTCCGCCCGCCGGAGGATGTCAGCATATTCTTTCAAGCGATCGTGCCGTGTTCGCGTCCAAGGATAAGTGACCAAGACTTTCAAAGGAGAATTGTAGATGGACATTTTGTTTATCTCGTTGTGGGCTCCTCCGCGAGCTCCCCCAACGATGTTCTCGTGCTCGACCACCACAGTGAGTTGTTCGGGCCACCCCTCTGTACCAAAGTTGTCGGTGTCCATCTTCTCGTACATGACCGCATCGATGCCCCAGCATCCCTGGTAGTACTTCAGGCCCAGCTTCTTGGCGACAGCTAGGAGCACGCCATCGCCGTCGTTAAGAAGCAGCCGGGTGTATTTCGGAGAGCCCCACCATGCCGCCTCGATCGCCGCCCTATGGCGCCTTGCCACCGCGAGAAACGCAGCGTTGAACTCTTCCGGAGAAACCACCAGGGTCATTGCAGTACCTCCCGCATCGCCGCCACCAACCCTGGCACCGTGTGCTCCGGCGCCACCACGTCTACCCGCAGGCCAAGCTCTCGCGCGGTGGTGGCGGTTATCGGGCCGATGCAGGCGACGAGCGGCTTCTGCAGGCATTCTATGTCGCCGTCCAGCATCGCCGCCAGGTTGCGCACGGTGGAGGAGGACGTGAAGGTCACGATGTCGATGCGCCCCTGGCGTAGGTCGTCGAGCGCTTCCGCGGGCGCTTTGGCGGGGACAGCGGCGCGGTAGAGCGTCACCTCGTCAACCTGCGCGCCGCACGCACGAAGCCCTTCGACAAGCTCAGGGCGGGCGGATTCGGCGCGGGGCAGGAGCACGCGATCGCCCGCGCGTAGGGGCGCTTCCTGCCTGCCGGCAGGCACGGCGCGAAGCGCCCCTACAACGCCCT
>JBGPMY010000191.1:0-4294 GCA_041487235.1 Dehalococcoidia bacterium | reverse complement strand
CCGCCGTCCTGGACCCGAAGACACTGCTGGAGAACGAGCACCTGAAAGAGCGCGCCTTCTTCCGCGAGATCGACCAGCCGGGCCTCGGCCCGGTGCCCATGGGGTGCGTCCTGTTCCGCATGTCGGAGACACCGCTGCGCTCCGGGGCAGCGCCGGCGCTCGGCCAGCACGCGCAGGAAGTGCTGCTGGACCTGGGCTTCGAGAAGGATGACACGGTCATCCTGCGAGAACGGGGGATCGCGTGACGGTGCAGGCCGCCCCCAGCAACCAGCCGCGCCGCGAAGACCGCGGCGACCTCATAGTCCTGCACCTTTACGGCTCGTATTACGAAATGGGACGCCAGCAGATCGAGCTCCTCGGACCGCTAGCCCGGGACATTTACGCGCTCCACCGATACGACTGGTCATCACTGATTGGCGGCTTCGGAGCACTTGCCAGAGTTGCCGATGCTCTCCTCCCCCGTTTCCAAATGACAGTCGGGCCGCGCTACGACGAGAGCAGCTTCTATCAGGAGATCCGGGGGATCGGCGACGCGCTAGGCGTAGCCGGTACGGCCGCCTGGCGCGGTGTGTTCGGCAGTCTCGGCGGGGCCACGACAACGTTCGTCGCGACCAGAAGTGCGACAGCGGACGGGCATGCCATCCTCGCGAAGAACTCGGATTGGCCGGACCGTTACGGCCGCCGGCCGCCGATGGTCACGTGCTACCACCCGGATAACGGCGACCTGCCCCATGTCGTCGCCGGGTGGCCGCTTACCCCGCTGGGCGCCGCCGGGGTCAACCAGGCCGGCCTCGCCCTGGGACTGAACTTCTTCAACGCGGACCAGGTGCTTGCCCTCGGTCTCCCTCGCTGGCCCTATCGAAGGGTACTTCAGCAGGCGACCACCGTCGAAGAGGCGATCCGGATCATCAGAGTCAGCCGCAACCGAGGCATCTCCGGCTTCATCTCGCTGGCCGATGCGAATGGCGACATCGCGATGCTCGAGTGCACCCCGGCGGACTGCGAATTGTACCGGCCAGAGGGTGACTGGTTCGCGCAATCCAATCACGCCCGGACCGAGAAGATGCTGAAGCACGACCGGGGCCGCTCACTTGATTCCTTCACAAGACGCCCGGCGATGGAAGTCGCCGTCAGCGCCCGCCTCGGCACGATCACTCCGGAAGTCGCCTCGGTCATCCTCCGCGACCGCTCGAACAGCAAATACATCAACGAGTCGGTAGTGGCCAATGCGTCCGTCTTCCACAGCGTCATCATCCATCCGGCCTCCAGGACGCTCTGGCATTCCACCGTCAGACAACCGCAGGCGCCTTTCGGCGAAATGACGCCGTTCGCGCTCGGCGACAACGGTGCGCCGCCCCCGCTGCCCGCCGACCCGCGTCTGGGCACGCCGGCCATGGAGCAAGAGAAGGCCGTTATCGCCGAGGCCCGGCGCGCGATGCGGCTGTTCGATGAGGGTGCCGTGGAGGATGCACTCGCTATCTGGGACGGGTTCTTGGACAGCAGGGAAGCGCTGCTCGAGCCGCACCGGCTGGCCTGGGCGCGCGCCCGCGCCCGGTGGACGCTAGGGAGGCTCGAAGAGGCGGACGCGATCCTGGCCGAACTCGACGCGGAGTCCGTCCCTTTCGACGTCCGCGCCAACGCCCTCGCCGTCCGCGCGTTGGTTCTCGACCGTCTCGACCGGCGGGAAGAAGCACTCGCTATCTATCGCCGGGCACAGGCCTACCTGGAGGATCATGTCGAGTACAACGATGGGCTGATCGCGCCGTTGCGCGGGCGCATCGCCGCCGGGCTCAAGGCGCCGCAGGACGGCGGACCTGTGCCTGGCACCCCGTCACTACAGATATTGCCTCCATGACGCTGTCAACCCGCCTCCCGCTCTCCGGCATTCGAGTCCTGGACATGGCGCAGGTCTACGCCGGGCCCACGTGCACCCGCGTCCTCGCAGACCTCGGCGCCGACGTGATCAAGGTCGAGGGGCTGAAGCGGATGGACATCACCCGCAACTTCGTGATGGCCGATAACAAGGGCGAGGGCGACTACTGGAACCACGCCGGCTACTTCCTGTACCGCAACGCGGGCAAGAAGTCGCTGACGCTGGACTGGAGCGACGACAAGGCGATCGATCTGCTGAAGCGGCTGGTGCCTCTCTCCGATGTCGTCGCGGAGAGCTTCTCTCCTCGCGTGATGGCCCAGCACGGCCTCGATTACGAGTCTTTGAAGAAGATCAAGCCGGACATCATCATGATCAGCCTTTCGGGCTACGGCCAGACGGGCCCCTGGCGGGACTATACCGCTTACGGCATGGGGCTGGAGCCGGCGTCCGGCATCTCTTCCATGACCGGCTACCGAGGCGGCGACCCGCTGCGTACCGGCATCTCCTTCACCGATCCCTATTCGGGTATGGCCGGCGCAGGCGCTGTGTTGGCCGCGCTGCACTATCGCCGCCGCACGGGCCAGGGCCAGTATATCGACCTGTCCGAGCACGAGGCCGCCGTCCCCGTCGCCGGCTACGCTCTCATGGAGCAGGTGCTCAACGGCCGGCTGCCACCGCGCGTTGGCAATCGCAGCTACTGGTTCGCACCGCAAGGGTGTTACCCCTGTCGTGGAGATGACAGTTGGGTGGTGCTGACCGTGCGCAACGACGCCGAGTGGGTCGCCTTCTGCCAGGCGACGGGACACCCAGAGTGGGCGGATGATCGGCGCTTCGCGGACGTCCTGGGGCGCTTCGAGAACCACGACGACTTGGACGAACTGATCGCCTCCTGGACTGGCGAGCAGGGCCAGAGGGAGGCGATGCACCGATTGCAGAAGGCGGGCGTCATCGCCGCGGCGGTGCTCAACCCCAAGCAGGTGCTGCTGGACCCGCACCTGCGGGAGCGCGGCTTCTTCCAGACCGTGCACCACCCGGACGTGGGCCCCAAGCCGGTGCCCAGGCAGCTGGCGGCGCGCTTTTCGGCGTGCGACGCCGGCGCGCAGGCGCCCGCCCCCAAGCTGGGCGAACACAATCGCGAGGTCCTGCAGGGGTTGCTGGGCCTCAGCGATGAGGAGTTGGCGCAGCTGCAGGAGGAGAAGATCATCGGCGATACGCCGGAGCTGGCGCTGCCCCTGGATGTGATGCGTATGTTCGTCCAGTATCCCGGCACCACGTTCATGCAGATGGGCGCCCTGGCCGCTCTGGAGCCGGACTACAAGCAGCAGCTGGGGCTGGAGTAAGGGAAGCAACAAGGGACAAGCAACAAGGGACAAGCAACAAGTGACAAGCAACAAGTAACAAAGGAACAAGCAACAGACGGCGCACGTGTTACCTGTTGCGTGTTGCTTGTTCCTTGGATACCGGAGGTCTGATATGGCGATCAAGTTCGGGGCGCAGGCGACGCAGTCGGGCGTTTCCTGGGAGGATCTGCTGTCCACCTGGCAGGAGCTGGACCGGGACTCCAACTTCGACCAGCTGTGGCTGGCGGACCACTTCGTGACGGGCGGCGGCGGCGCCGTCGACTCCTCCGGCCCGCACCTGGAGGCGTGGACGGCCCTGGCGGCGCTGGCGACGGCAACCGAGCGGGCGCGCATCGGTGTCCTGGTCACCGGCAACACCTATCGGCACCCGGCGGTGCTGGCCAAGATGGCGACGACCGTGGACAACATCTCGCACGGGCGGCTGGAGTTCGGCATCGGCGCCGCCTGGCACACCTATGAGCACCAGGCATACGCTATCCCCTTCCACACCACGCGCGAACGGCTGGAGCGGCTGGACGAGTCGGTGCAAGTGATCAAGGCGCTGTGGACGCAGCAGAGGCCCGTCTTCCAGGGTCGCTTCTACCAGCTGGACCAGCCGCCGTACAACCCGCCGAATGTTCAGCAGCCACATCCGCCCATCGTCATCGGCGGCGGAGGCGAGAAGCGCACGCTGCGCACAGTGGCCAAATACGCCGATGCGAGCAACGTCTCCGGCACACCTGAAGAGGTGCGGCACAAGTTCCAGGTGCTGGAGCAGCACTGCCGGGAGGTGGGCCGCGACTTCTCCGCCATCAGGCGCACGATCCAGGTGCTCCTCTTCCTGAACGACGACCCCGCCTTTCAGCAGCGCGTGATCCAGGGATTCACGGCGTTCCGCGGAGGCACAGAGGAAGATGCCCGTCGGTCGCTGCTGATGGGGTCCGTAGAGGACGTCAAGAAGAGCGTGCAGGCGTTCGTCGACGCGGGGGTTCAGGAGATCATCGTGGCGCAGTTCCCGCGCCTGCACCGCGAGTCGCTCCGGCGCTTCTCACGAGAAGTCATCCCGGCGTTTCGGTAGGGG
>JBGPMY010000190.1:0-4300 GCA_041487235.1 Dehalococcoidia bacterium | reverse complement strand
CGGCGAAGCGATCGTCGCCGGCCAACTCCGGCCGGCCGATCACGCCGCACAGCCCGGAGAACTGCTCGTCGTCCTCGCAGGCGATTGCTAGCCACTGGTCGTCTCCCGTGCACGGGTAGCAGCCGTGCGGCGACATCGACGAGTGCCGGTTGCCGCGCCGCGGCGGCTCCCGGCCGTTCATGGAATAGGCGACGACGTATTCGCCGACGACGCCGATCATGTTCTCGCGCTGGGCCACCTCGATGTACTGGCCGCGCCCGCTGCGCCGCCGGTCCCACAGGGCCAGGGCGATGGCGCCGGCCGCCGCGATGCCGGCCAGCGGGTCGCCGTAGCTGATGCCGGTTTTCTGCGGCGGGCCGTCCGCGTACCCGGTCAGGTGACAGAGGCCGGAAAGCTGTTCGACGTTGGTGCCGTAAGCGATGAAGTCGCGCTCCGGCCCGGACTTGCCGTGGCCGGGCATGGAGACGACGATGATCTGCTCGTTCGCCTTCAGGAGCACCTCCGGCGAGAGGCCCAGGTTCTCCATCACCTCCGCCCGGAAGTTCTCGATCACGACGTCCGATATGGCGGCCAGCCGCAGGAACAGCTCGCGGCCGCGTGGCACCGAGAGGTCCAGGGCGCAGCCGTACTTATTCCGGTTTACGTGGTTGAAGTACGGCGATTTCTCCCACACCTGCTCCACCGTCGGCGGCTGTCCGGTGAACGTGCGCAGCAGGTCCCAGCTGTTGACCGCCTCGATCTTGATCACCTCGGCGCCCATGTCGGCCAGCAGACGTGTGGCGTAGGGGCCGGCCCAGGCCATGGTCAGGTCCAGCACACGAATTCCGTTCAGCGGCAGGCGGAACATCAGGCCCCGCCCAGCCGCTGGCGCCACGGGGACAAGCAACAAGCAACAAGCAACAAGACCCCATTCCGGCTGGTGTTGCATGTTACTTGTTTCCTGTTGCTCATCAAGCCAGCTCCTTGCGATAGAACACCATCCGCATCTCTCCGAGGGGCCGTTCGCCCGTGCGCGTATAGCCGTTCCTCTCGTACAGGCGCTGGGCGGCCCGCTGCCGGTCCGTCGTGTCCAGGACGACGCGCCTGTAGCCCTGCCGCCGGCAGAACTCCTCCGCCACCGCCAGCAGCGCCTGGCCCAGGCCGCGACGGCGCCACCGAGCGGTGACCCGCATGCGCCTCAGCCGCGCCGTTTCTTCGTCCTCGCGCAGGACGGCGGCCATGCCCACAAGGCGGCCGGCCTGCTCCGCCACCCAGAAGTGCGAGCCTTCCGTGAGGTAGACTTCCTCGATGCGGCGGAGGTCGTCGTCCCACCTCGGGTCGGCATCCGGGTAGAAGGCGCCGGTATCCCGCAACCCTTCCTGGTGCAGTATCCACGCCTGATCGGCGTCGCCCGGCTCGAACGTGCGCACGATGACGCCGAGATCGCGAAGGCGCGCCGCCTGGCCCTTGTTGCGTGTTACTTGTTCCTTGTTCCTCATACCACTCCCGCCGCCCGTAGATGCCCCACGTCCTGGCGGCTCAGGCCCATCTCCTCGCAGTAGACCGCGACGTTGTGCTCCCCCAGCAAGGGCGCCCGGCAAGCTTCCCACTCCACGCCGGACATCCGAAATGGGGCCCCGGGGTACGTGAGGGCGCCGGCCACCGGGTGGTCCACCTGCTGGAAGTACTCGCGGGCTCGCAGCTGCTCGGACTCCATCAGATCGCCCAGCGTGTGGACGAAGGCGATGGGCGCGCGAGCCGCACCCGCCGATCTGTAAACCTCCTTCGCCCTCTGACCGCCGGCCCACTCGTAGACGACCGCCTCCAGCTCATCGTTGTGTTGCAGGCGCGAGAAGTTGTCCTTGAAGCGCGGATCGTCGATCAGCTCCGGGCGGCCGATGGCGCGGGCGAACCAGGGCCAGTTGCGCGGCATGATGTGGAGGCCCACGTAGCCGTCCGCCGCCGGAAAGACGCCCACCATGGCCGAGAGAACGTTACCGCGGCGCTTGGAGATGTCCCGCTTCAGGTACGCCCACCAGGGGAGGTACAGCTCCAGGGCAGAAGCCATGCACTCCTGGGCCGAGATATCGATATGCTGGGGCACCTCCAGCGAATCGGCGTTGTGGGCGGCCGTGGCGGCGGCGGCGAACCCCTGCAACCCCGCCTGGTACTCCGCCTGGTAGCCGGCGTTTGCCAGCGGCGCCCGGTCAGGCTCGCCGGTGAGCGACATCTGCCCTCCGGAGGCGAACGACGTCAGGTTCGTCGCCTTCCAGCCCGCGCGGGGCCCTGTCTGCCCAAACGGTGTTATGGAAAGCAGGATGATCCGGCGCTTGATCTGTCGCAGCGATTCGAACCCCAGCCCCAGCGACTCCATGCGACCCGGCGCGAAGCTTTCGACGATGACGTGAGCTTCCTCCACCAGCCGGCGCAAGAGCCGCCGACCTGTCGCCGACTCGATATTCAGCGTCACGCTGCGTTTGTTGGTGCCCAGGTAGAGCCAGAGGGCGCCCGTCTCGCGATGGGGCCGGTCATCTACGAAGGGGCCGTAGCGGCGCAGCGGGTGGCCGGACGGCGGCTCCAGCACGACGACATCGGCGCCGTAGTCGGCGAAGAGCTTGGTGCAGTAGGCGCCGGCCACGCCGTTCGATAGGTCCAGGACACGCAGCTCTTCCAGAGAACTCACGGCACGCCTTTCAGATGTTCGTGTGGCCCTGGCCGCCGTCCACGACGACGCAGCTTCCCGTCACCCAGGAGGCCCGCGGCGAGCACAGGAACGTGATGACGTTCGCCACCTCCTCGGCGGTGCCGAAGCGGCCCATCGGTATGTTCTCCCCGACGAAGCGGGCCATCCCCTCCGGGTCCTCCTGCTGCCTGCGCCACCAGGAGCCGCCCGGGTGGCTGATAGAGCCAGGAGCGACGGTGTTGACGCGGATGCCGTCTCTGGCGAGTTGAATGGCCATCGCCTTGGCGTGGCTGATAAGGGCGGCCTTCATGGCGTTGTACCCCGGCTGGCCGCCGGCCTCCCGCCCGTAGATGGAGGCCAGGTGCACGATGACGCCGCCGCCACCGGTCCGCATATGCGGGACGACTAGCCGCGTGAGCCGCGCGGCCGGCAAGAAGAGCGTGTCGAAGGACTGCTGCCACACGTCGTCATCGTCGCCGGGGGCGGAGAAATGGATGCTGTTCACCAGGATGTCGATGCGTCCGAAGCGCTCGATCGCGCCCTGCACGAGGCGCTCCGCGTCGGCGGGGAGCGTGAGATCGCAGCTGACGGCGAGCGCCTCGGCGCCGGCCGTCTCCAACTCGCCGGCGGTGCGCCGCAGCGCGTCCTCGCCGCGGGCGGCCAGGACAAGTCGGCAACCCTCCTCGGCCAGAGCGAGGGCGGTAGCTCTGCCGATGCCGCGGGACGCCCCTGCCACGATGGCGACCTTACCGGACAGGCCGAGGTCCATGAGCGCTAACCGGTTCCGCCCCATTCGAGACAGGAGACATGCGACACAAGGCATGGAGGAACGGGGCGAGTCCGGGGCATAGCGGGCTCTATGGTAGGGGAATCGAGCTGTAGGGGCGACCCTTCGGCAGGCTCAGGGCAGGCCTCCGGGTCGCCCGCACCTTAGCGCCATGCCAGTCGCCCCTTGACAACAGAACGTTCGTGCTACTACTGTTAGCACACCAATTCTGAATCATTAGCAGGAGTCACGTACACATGGCTGCAAAGAACCTGGCGACCCAGCTGCGCCTGCCCCTCTTCCGGCACGCCCGCTGCCCCGATTGCGGCGGCCCGCTAGTGCACGGAGAGGGCTGCGCCTCTTGCCCGATCTGCGGCTACTCCCGCTGCGGCTAACCCAAGGCAATTTCGTCGTAGGGGCGCCGCTTGCCGCGCCCCCCGCAGTGCCGCGGACGTGCAGACCAACCTAGAACACGGTTGGACGGGTGAGCGTGGCCGGGCTATGATGCCTATATGGCCAGACCGACGACTGAGCCACGACCCACAGTCGCCGTCCTTACGCTCGGCTGCAAGCTGAACCAGGCCGACTCCGAGGCACTCGCCCGCCGCCTCTCGGGCAGCGGAGTGCGCGTCGTGGACCGGCCGCTTCGCGGCGCCGACGCCTTCGTCATCAACAGCTGCTCCGTGACGCACGTGGCCGATGCCAAGGCGCGACAGCTCGTGCGGCGTGCCCGGCGGCTCTCGCCCAGCGCCCAGATCGTGCTCACGGGCTGTTACGCCGAGACCGCGCCGCCCGGGATCGCGCAGGCCACCGGCGCAGACCTGGTCCTGCGCAACCGCGAGAAGCCCTTGATCGCCGACCGCCTCCTGGCG
>JBGPMY010000189.1:0-4324 GCA_041487235.1 Dehalococcoidia bacterium | reverse complement strand
GTCCCGGTCGTAGGCGACGAAGAGGCCGAGCACAACACCGAGGATGATTGCGGCCACGACCGTCGCCAGCCACTTCGCCAGACCTTCGCGCTCCTTGGGCAGGAGAGCGATGGCCACCACACCCGCCAGCGGCAAGAAGATGACGAACGTCAGCACAGAGGTCTTGCCTCCCGGAGGCGCGGCGTGCAGCGGTCCCCGTCAGCCTGAGGTGACGCCGAGATTCTTCGCTCCCTGCGGTCGCTCAGAAGCTTCGACGCCCGTTTGCACCGGCGCGACGAAGGATGAAAATGTATCCGATCGTGGACCGCGCCGTTGTCGCTCCGCTCGTCCTTCGAGAGCCTCAGGATGAGCGGGAAGTAGCGTCGTCCCAAGGCGAAAGGTCTGTCCTTCGCACCACCTCCCGGCCCGCTCGTGGTGAGGCTCTCGAACCATGAGCGGAGAGAAGACGTTTTCGATCTCATCTTGGATCCATGACCTTGGCAGGCCTCACGGCGAGCTCACCACCAGAATGCCCGCGATGGCGCCTACGACGCCTATCAGGGCGGCAGTCGCGTACAGCTGCGCCTGCCCGGCCTGGGCCAGACGCAGTTGGTCCGCGCTCCAGCGCGTCACCGTCGCCACGCCGTTCACGATGCCGTCGATGACGTAGCGGTCCCAGAGGGAGAGTATGACCGCAGTCCCGCCCAGGATCACGCGCTTCACCAGAAAGTCCCCATACAGGGCGTCCAGGTAGTACTTGTTCTCCAGGATCTCGGGGAGCGGCTCGGAGAAGCTGCGCACCTGCTCGGGACGCACGACTCGCAGGCCATACACCAGCCAGGCCGTCGCCAGCCCGGCGACCCCGGCGAGCGTGGATGCCGCCGCTATCCACAGCTTGAAGTCGCCCTCCGTGGCCAGCTTCTCGGTCTCCTTCGGCAGCCAGCCGGTGAGCATCGTCGTCAAGCCGTCGTCGATGTTGACGAAGCCGACGGTCGCCACCAGGACCGCGAGCACGACCAGCGGTAGGAGCATCGTCCACGGCGATTCGTGCGGCTGCGCGGTGTGCGAAACGCCGTGCTCCGGCGGATCGCCGCCCTTGTACTCACCGCCGAAGGTGAGGATCAGCATGCGGCCGGCGTACAGCGCGGTCAGGAACACGCCGCACAGCGCGATCCAGAACACCCACTGGCGGTCCGCCCAGGCGTCGGCCAGGATCTCATCCTTGCTCCAGAAGCCGGCCAGGGGGAACAGCCCCACCAGCGCCAGGCTGGCGATAGTCACGGTGACGAAGGTCACGGGCATCTGGGTGCGCAGCCCGCCCATCTTGCGCATGTCGAACGTTCCCGTGGCGTGGTTGACGGAACCCGCGCCCAGGAAGAGGAGCGCTTTGAAGACAGCGTGGGTCAAGAGGTGGAAGATGGCTGCCACCAGCCCGCCGACGCCCAGGCTCATCATCATATAGCCCAGCTGGCTGATGGTGGAGTAGGCCATCACCCGCTTGATGTCCGTGGCCACGATCCCGAGCAGCGCCGCGATTATGGAGGTGATCGCCCCGATCGCCGCCACGGTCACGATGGCCTCCTCGGAGACGGCGAAGACGGGGAAGAAGCGGGCGACAAGATAGACGCCGGCCGCCACCATCGTCGCCGCGTGGATCAGGGCGGAGACTGGAGTCGGGCCTTCCATGGCGTCCGGCAACCAGACGTGCAGCGGGAACTGCGCCGACTTGCCCATCGCGCCAGCGAACAGCCCCAGCGCGAACCAGGTCAGCGTCGAAGAGGCGATGGCCCCTGCGGCCGCCATCTCCTGCAGGTGCGGGATCTCCAGCTGGCCCGTCTCCGACCAGATGAGCAAGATCGCGATCAGGAACCCCAGATCACCGATACGAGTCACCAGGAACGCCTTGGTGGCGGCGCGGCGCGCCGATTCTTTGTAGAACCAGAAGCCGATGAGCAGGTAGGAGCAGAGCCCCACCAGCTCCCAGAAGACGAACATCTGGAGGACGTTGGAGGCCAGGACCAACCCCAGCATGGAGGCCGTGAACAGCGACATGAAGGCGTAGTAGCGGTTGTAGCCCTCGTCGTCGCGCATGTACTCCTGCGAGTAGAACTGGACCAGTAGCGAAACGCCGGTGACGACGACCAGCATGATCGCGGTCAGGCCGTCCACTGTGACGCCGATGTTCACCCGTAGCGGCTGCGCGGTTACCCACTGGTGCGAATCGAAGCCGATACGGGTGCCGTCTTTATCGATGACGCTATCCAGGACCCAGAGCGACAGCAGGAACGAAGCGAAGATGGCGGCGATGGTCAGGTAGCCGCTGAAGCGCGCGCGCCATGGCGGCGAAGGGCGCTGACCGCCTCTAGTAGTCGTAAGGCCGAGCAGCGAGACCAGCGAGATGACGGCGAAGGCGCCGAGCGGCAGGAAGATGATCGCCCAGGGGACGGCCTCGTGGATCTGGCCTAGCAGCACCTATATCTTCCTCAGGATCTCGGCGGCGACGTGCAGCTTGCCCCAGGGGACGTATATCTCGTGCGGCTCAAGCTCCGCGGCGCTGGCCCAGCCGGAGGCAGGCACCACGCGCACAGAGAGCGCCTCCGCGTTGAGCAGCTCCTTCCATATCTCCGCCGTGTAGGCGTTCTTCGTCTCCATCAGCTTGGCCCACATGGCGTCCTCACCACTTCAACAGATCGAGACGATCGACGTCGATCGTCTCGCGCACCCGGTAGAGCAGAACGGCGAGGGCCAGCGCCGTCGCCGCCTCGGCCGCGGCGACCGTGATGACGAACACCACGAAGACGTGGCCGTTCAGCGGGTTCGGCGACTGCACGAACCGCGAAAACGCAACGAACGTCAGGTTGACAGCGTTGAACATCAGCTCGATCCCCATGAGCACGCCCACGAAGTTGCGCTTGGCCAGCGCCAGGTACAGCCCGATGGCGAAGAGGATCGCCCCGACGACCAGATAGTGCTCCAGGTACACGGACACTCAGTCTTCCTCCATGGCGCCCTCAGGACGCACGAGCACGATCGCCCCCAGCATGGCCACCAGCAGCAGGACTGAGGCGATCTCGAACGGCAGCACGTACTTGTCCAGCAGCGCCTCGCCAATGGTCGCGGCCGTATCCTGGAAGCCGGCGCGGTCCGCTATCCGCCAGTCCGTATCGATGCTCACGAAGCCGATGATCATGCCCACCAGGAGGGCCAACAGGAACGCAGGCAGACGCAGGAACGTCTCGGCGTTGGTGCGGTCGGCCCTGGGCGTAAGCAGGATGGCGAAGATCATGAGGACCGAGATGGCGCCGGCGTAGATGAGGATCTGAGTCACGGCCACGAAGTCCGCGGAGAGCGTGATGTAGAGCCCAGCGACGCCCATGAAACTGACTATCAGGAAGACGACGGCGTGAACGAGATTGCGCGTAGCCACCACCATTAGCGCCGAGCCGACTGTGATCGCGGCCAGAATCCAGAAGGCGACTACGGTGCCGGTGTCGTCCATCAGGGCCCTGGGGCCGCCTCTCCGTAGACGATCGCGCCCAGCTCCTTGGTCAGGATCGCGCGGTGGGCCGCGCGCTGCGGCCTCATGTGCCCCAGCGCTCTCGCCCAAGCGGCGACTAGGACCCCAGCCAGCGCAAAGTTGGCCACGCCGAAGATCGTCAGCGCCACTTCAGCGGACAGCTCTGCCTCCTCCCACAGCAGCCTCTCGCTAGCGACGACCACGACGTTGACCAGCGCCAGCGGCAGCAGGAACTTCCAGGCGAAGGCCATAAGCTGATCGATGCGCAGCCGCGGCAGGGTGCCGCGAGACCAGATATAGACGAAGAACACGCCGTAGAGCTTGCCCAGGAAGATCAGCCAGCCGGGTACCCACCGCTCCAGCCCCCAGGCCGTCCATCCGCCCAGATACAGGCTGACTATGACCGCGGCGATGGCGAACCCCGCCAGATACTCCGCCTGATAGAAGAAGCCGAACTTGATGCCGCCGTACTCCGTGTGATAGCCGGCGACGATCTCCGACTCCGCCTCCGCTATGTCCATGGGCGAGCGGTTCATCTCCACGGCGCCGGAGATTATGTAGCCCAGAACGCCCAGCGGCTGCAGGAACAGCAGCCAGGTGTTGTAGTGGTCCTGCCAGCCCACAATGTCCCCCAGGCGCATGCTGCTGGTAAACAGCACGGCCCCCAGCAGGGCCAGTACCTGGATCAGCTCGTAGCTGATGAGCATGGCGATCGTGCGCATCGCGCCCAGCAGCGCGTACTTGTTGTTGGAGGACCAGCCGGCCATGAACACAGCGATGGTGTTGAGGGAGCCGATGGCGATCAGGAAGAGGACGCCCACGTTGAGG
>JBGPMY010000188.1:0-4349 GCA_041487235.1 Dehalococcoidia bacterium | reverse complement strand
GCATCCAGCCGAAGTATACAGACGGCACCGCCGTGGGCGGCTCCTCCTTCGTGATCCACGTCGAACACGCCGCCGCGGCCATCGCCACCGGCCTCATAGACGTCGCCCTCATCACCCACGGGCAGACCGGCTACTCCGGCGGACGGCGTCCGGGCGCGCGGCCGGGGGGCGAGCCCTGGTTCCCCTCGGAGCAGTTCGAGATGCCCTACCACGTCGGCGGCCCGCCCACCGTGTACGCCCTGGCCTGCATGCGCCACATGCACCAGTACGGCACGACGCACGAGCAGCTGGCCGAGATCGCCGTGGCCACGCGCAAGTGGGCGGCGCTGAACCCCAAGGCGATGATGCGCGACCCCATCACCATCGACGACGTCCTCTCCTCTCGCTGGATCACCTACCCCTTCCACCTGCTGGACTGCTGCCTGGTGACCGACGCCGGCGGCGCCGTCGTCGTCACCAGCGCCCAGCGCGCCCGCGATTGCCGCAAGAAGCCCGTGTGGGTGCTGGGCTCCGGCGAGGCGACGACGCACCAATCGATCGCCAACATGCCCGACCTGACGACGACGCCGGCCAGCATCTCCGGCCCGCGCGCCTTCGCCATGGCCGGCGTCCGCCACGATGAGATCGACGTCGTCGAGGTCTACGACTCGTTCACCTACACGGCGCTGGTCACGCTGGAGGCGCTGGGCTTCTGCAAGCCGGGCGAAGGCGGCCCCTTCGTCTCCGGCCAGCGCACGGCGCCCGGCGGCGAGTTCCCGTTGAACACCAACGGCGGCGGTCTCTCCTACACCCACCCGGGGATGTACGGCATGTTCCTGCTGATTGAGGCCACGCGCCAGCTGCGCGGGGAGTGCCGCGAGCGCCAGGTGCCCGGCGCTAAGCTGGCCTGCGTCAACGGCACCGGCGGCACCCTCTCCTCCACCGGGACCCTGATATTGGGGGTGGACTGATGACGCTCCGCCGATAGGCCTTTGCTGATCGACCTGCACACCCATACCTACCCGCTGTCGCACGATAGCTCGCTGTCGCCGGACGATCTCATCGAGGCGGCGAAGGAGGCGGGGCTAGACGGAGTGTGCCTCACGGAGCACGACTTCTTCTGGGAGCGCGACAAAGCCGCCGACCTCGCCAAGCGCCACGATTTCCTGGTGATCCCCGGCATTGAGGTCAACACGGAGGACGGCCACGTCCTGGTCTTCGGCCTGCAGCGGTTCGTCTACGGCATGCACCGCATGGCGGAGCTGGCCGGCCTGGTCAAGTCCGCCGGCGGGGCCATGGTCGCCGCTCACCCCTATCGACGGCAGCTCCCCTTCGAGCTACGCGACGAAGGCAACTGGTCGAATGCGCTCGACCAGGCAGCGGCGAACCAGGCCTACTGCCACGTACACGCCATGGAGGCGCACAACGGCCGCGGCAGCGCGCGAGAGAACAGCTTCTCACGCGATCTGTGTCAGCGCCTGGGGCTGCGCGAAGTCGCCGCCAGCGACGCGCACGACCGCCGGGACCTGGGCCGCTGCGCCACCGAGTTCGAGCGGCGAATCGAGGGGCTGACGGCCCTGATCGAGGAGCTGAAGGGCGGGCGGTTCAGCCCGATCGTTATGCGGGAGCCGCCGTCGGAGTTGCCTTAGGCGGCGGCCTCGTCCATAATTCGGCTCGCGATGGAGTTCCTGGAGCGCGTGCCCATTCCGCGGCGCCTCTCGTCGCGCCTCTGGCTCATTTCGCTGCCGTCCGCCCTGGTCTCCTTCGAACGGCGACAGGGTGTCCCCCGGATGCCCATAGGCAACCTGCGCTACCTGGGCCTGCCTGTGATCGCCGCCGGCGTTGGCCTGGTCCTGTGGGGCAAGCGCAGCCCAGGGGCGTCGATCTCCCATATGGGGCCGCTGGACCACCTGGCGCGGAGGCCGCCCACGCTGGGCGGCATCCTGGCGCTGGGCGGCGCAGCCGTACTTCTGCGCTCCACAGTCCTCGCCTGCTACTCCGTGGGCATCGCCTTCGCCGCTAGCAGCAGCGCCATCAGCATCGACGAACCGGATCTGCAGGGCTTCCTCGGCAAGCAGCGCGATTAGGTCGCTGGACGGTGTTTGACAGGCGTTCGTTCCTGCTGTATGCTCCCTGACGCGCACGTTAAGGTTATGCTGTCGTACTAGAGTGGAGATTAGAAGTTAGTGATTGGAAATTGGATCGCTCCAACGTCCACTTTCCGACCTCCATCTCCCTGAAGGGAGGCGCCTCATGACTCAAGCATCGGTCATCACGGACGAGATGCGTGCGGCCATCGGCAGGGAGTCCGCGCCCGTCACCTACGAGGTCGACAACACGGGCTGCCGCCAGTTCGCCCGCGCCGTGGGCTACACTGACCCGATCTTCTACGACGAGCCGGCCGCGAAGGCGAAGGGCTATCGCGGCATCGTGGCGCCGCCCGGCTTCCTCGGCCACCCCGTCGCCGTCCCAGGGCGCGGCGCCCCCCGCGGGCCGGAGGCGTTGGGACTGAACGTCCCGTATAAGCGCATCCTCAACGGCGGCACGGACATCGAGTACCTGGACGACGTCTGCGCGGGCGATATGCTGACGGCCACCTCCAGACTGGCCGACCTGAACGAGCGCGAGGGGCGCATGGGGCCCATGCTCATCGTCGAGACGGAGACGACTTTCCGCAACCAGGCTGGCAAGATCGTCGCCATTATGCGCGGCACAGCAATCCGGTATTGAAAGCTAAGCGTAGCCGCTGGGCTTGAGCCCTGCAGGGCAGACCTCACGGTCTGCAGCTACAACGGGAGGTGAGGCATGACACAGATCTACTTCGAAGACACAAGGGAAGGGCAGGAGATTACCACCCTGGTCCAGAACTGCGACTCGCAGCGGCTGGTGTTCTGGGCCGCCGGCTCCGGCGACTACTACCAGATCCACTACGATAAAGACTTCGCCCAGCGCACCGGCCTGCCGGAGCGCATCGTGCACGGCGCCCTCAAGCACGCCCTCCTGGGCCGGATGCTCCACGAGTGGATGGGCGAGCAGGGGCGCGTCCGCCGCCTGGCCTGCCAGTACCGCGGCATGGACATGATCGATAAGGACGTGACCTGCAAAGGCGTAGTGACCGGCAAGAGGAAGGAAGGCGGCCAGGCTCTCGTCGAGCTGGAGGTGTGGACGGAAGACCCCCAGGGCAGCAAGACCACGCCGGGTACGGCAACGGTATCGCTGCCGTCGCGGGGAGATTGAGGAGCCACCGCGCACTGAACTGCGCGGCTTCGAAAGCGGGCGTAGGAGCCGCGGGCAGTAACGAGACACGGAGGAGAGAATGGGAACGCTTGAAGGCAAGGTAGCCGTCGTTACGGGCGCCGGCCGCGGCATCGGCCGCGGCATCGCCATTCTGCTGGCGGAGGAAGGCGCCAAGGTCGTCGTCAACGACCCCGGCGTCAATCCGGACGGCACGGGCCACGACAACGGCCCCGCCGACCAGGTGGCGGCTGAGATCACAGCCCAGGGGCTGACGGCCGTCGCCAACTACGACTCGGTGGCGACGGTCGAAGGCGGCGAGGGGATCGTCAAGACGGCGCTCGATATGTTCGGGCGGCTGGACGTGCTCGTGAACAACGCCGGCATCCTGCGCGACCGCATGATCTTCAACATGAGCGAGCAGGAGTGGGACGAGGTGATGGCCGTGCACCTGAAGGGCCACTTCGACACGATCAAGCCGGCCTCGGTCATCATGCGGCAACAGCGCTACGGTCGCATCATCAACTTCAGCTCGGAGTCCGGCCTGTGGGGGAACGCCGGCCAGGCCAACTACGGCGCGGCGAAGTCCGCCATCGCTGGGCTGACGCGGGTGGTGGCGCGCGACCTGGGGCGCTACGGCGTCACCTGCAACGCCATCGCTCCGCGCGCCTGGACACGCCTGACGGCAACGATCCCGCAGCAGCGCCCGCAGGGAGGCGCCGCAGTCCCCGCAGACGCGCCTCAGGCCGGCCGCCTGCAGCAGCTGGACCCGGACTACATCGCGCCGATGGTCGCCTATCTCGCCTCGGACCAGGCCTGGAACGTCAACGGCCAGATCTTCCTGGTCTACGCAGGTACCGTCGCCGTGCTTCAGCACCCCGTTCCCTGGCGAACGATCTTCAAGTCCGACATGTGGACGCTGGACGAGCTCTCGCAGATGGTGCCGGGCTTGCTGGAGGGCACCCGCAACCCGGCGCCGCCGCCCGAGGAGTTGGAGGTTCCCGGCCGCAGCATTCAGGTGCCTTTGTAAACGCCACCGCGGACCGAAGTCCGCGGCTTCATTCAAGAGAGCTGCGCAGTTCAGTGCGCGGGGTCACGACCAAAGCAGATGCAGGAGAAGCCGGAATGGCCAAGAG
>JBGPMY010000187.1:0-4359 GCA_041487235.1 Dehalococcoidia bacterium | reverse complement strand
GGTCGGTCTTGATCAGCCCCTCCGCTATGCGCGAGTAAGGCACCGTCTGGTACTTGATCTCAGCCTCGATGCCCAGGATGTCCGATACGCCCCTGATGTAGCTGGGAGCGAAGCGTTTGATATAGTCCGGCACGTCGGCGAACCAGATCTGGGGCAGCGCCGGTTTGCCGGCGGCCTCGTACAGCTGCCGGGCGTCCTGCTTGTCCTGCTCCCGCCCCGCAGCGTCTGTCCTGTAGCCCGGCAGCTTGAGGAGCTCGTCCTTCGGCAGGGCCCAGAACTTGATGGCCTCGCCCACCGGCCCGACCTTGTTCCAGGTGCCGCTGCCGATGACGTCGACGACCTGCTGCCGGTCGATGGCCAGGAAGAGAGCGCGCCGCACGCGCCAGTCGTCGAAGGGCGCGACGTACGTCTTGAGGCGCGAATTGACCCAGCCGGAGGTGGGGGCCCTCAGGTATGCAACCTCGGGGTGGTTGTCCTTGAAGTCGACGAGCCACTGGGGGTTATCGATGAAACCGGCGACGTCGATCTCCTTGCGTTCGAACAGGGACTGGATGGTGACGTCGTTGAGCCCCTGACCCGTGGCCTTGTAGGCGTCTAGGTAGGGCCGGCCCAGCTCCGGATTGCCCCAGCCGAACCACTGGGGGTTGCGGGCAGCCTTGAACTCGATGCCGAACGTCAGCTTGTCCCACATGAAGGGGCCGGTGCCTATCATCCGGTCGCCGGGCGGCGGCTTGCGGTCGCCATAGGCGTCCACGGAGTCCCAGGGCTGGCCGTCGGGACCTGGCTCCAAATCCACGATCTCCTTGGGAATGATCATGGCGTTGGTGTCCGCCATGAAGTGGCGGAAGGGGACTGTGGGCTCCTTGGTCGTAAACCGTATGGTGTAGTTGTCCACCTTCTCCATCTTGTCGATCGTGGAGTACTGGCTGGACCGGTAGTAGTAGGCGCGCTGGGTGCTCTTCGTGTTGCTCTGCCGCTGGTAGCTGTAGATGACATCGTCGGCTGTGAGCTCACGCCCGGCCAGCGAGGGGAAGTTCCCTCGGATCTTATCGGTGTCGTGGAACTTGACGCCCTTCCGCAGCTTTACGATGTAGGTGAGATTGTCCGGCGTCTCGGGCTGGCTTTCGGCGAGGTCCGGCGCGATGTTCTCCCAGGTGGGCTGTTCGTGGCTCTTGTACATGTACAGCTTGCTGAAGACGGCAGACTGGTTGGCGTACATGGGCCCGAACTGGGTCTGGTGGGGGTCGTAGCGGTCCAGCACCACCGGGTCGAATCCGATGTAGACCAGGGTGCCGCCGCGGGAGTTGGCGGGTGCGGGCACGACCTCCTGGCGGGCGTCGAATATAGTCGGGGCATACTGCTGCAGAACGGCGAGGGGGTCCCCGCCACCGGCTGCCCCTGAGGCGTTTGTTGGCCTCGGCCCAGATGACTCACTGCCGCAGCCGACGATGGCCGCTGCGGCCAGCGCGCCGCCGGCCGCGGCGCCGCCGGCTAGGAGGCGCCGCCGGCTTATGCGTCCCCGCCGGAACCTGTCCCAATAGCTGGATTCTGCCATTAGATCACTGTCTCCTTTCCAGGTCTGGGACCGGACAACACAGCCATCTTCACGCCCGACTATAGACGCAGGCGAGGGTCAAGGACATCACGCAACGCGTCGCCCGCCAGGTTGAACGCCAGGACCGCCATCGCGATAGCGCCGGAGGAGAAGAGGCCAGGGTAGGGGGCGCTGCCCAGCCGCGTGTAGGATTCGCTCAGCATGAGACCCCAGGACGTACCGCTAGGCACGATGGAAGGAACGATAAAGCTGAGGGCCGCCTCCGCCAGAATGACGACGCCGATCCCGGTGGAGAAGACGACGATGATGGAAGCTGTGATATTGGGCAGGATGTAGCGCATCATTATCCGGGAATCGCTGGCGCCGATAACCCGCGCCGCTTCTACGTACTGCAGCTCTCGGGTGGACAGCACGACCCCCCGGGTGATGCGCTGTACGCTGGGTATCCCCACGAGCCCCAACGAGAAGGCAGCCATCAGCAAGCTGGCCGTGTCGCCACCGCCGAACGGGTTGATGGTGACGATGAGGATAAGGGCGATGAGGGGCGGGAACGACTGGAGGGCGTCCATGAACCTCTGCGTGATGGTATCCAGCCACCTGCCGAAGTAGCCGGAGATGACCCCCACGGCTGTCCCCAGGAGCGTCGCCACGAACAGCGCCCAGAAGCCGACGAACAGCGAGCGCCGCGCGCCGGTGACGATGCGGGCGTAGGTATCGCGGCCGTTGTTATCGGTGCCGAACCAGTGGCTGCCGGTGGGGGCCTGCAGTCGCGCCACGCCTCCGTTCTCAGCGAAGAACTGGTCTTCCTGGTCATAGCGGGCCAGCCACGGGCTGCCCAACTCGAAGCCGAACGGTCTGTCGGGAAGGGACGGCCAGCCGAACTGGGCTTTGGGGGTGCCCAGCGTCATGGCCAAGAGGACGAAGACGAGGAAGAAGCCGAAGGCGCCCAGGGGCTTGCGGCGTACGAAACGAAGGATGTTGGCCCAGGCAGGCGGACGCCTGGGTATGGCCGCCTCAGCGGCCGGTATGGCCGCCTCAGCGGCCGATACGCCGATAACCGGCGCCGCCTGCTCTTCCAGATACACTCAGGCCCCCAACTTAGCTGTAACGGATACGCGGGTCCAGCCACCCATAAGCAACATCGATGAGGAGGTTCACGAAGACCAGCGTCATCGCCACAGTCAGCACTACTCCCTGCACCGCGGGAAAGTCCGGGTTCTGGGAGATGGCGCTGGTCACGTAGAAGCCTATGCCGGGGATACGGTAGATGAACTCCAGGATGACGTTGCCGCTGACGATGGCGCCCAGCAGGATCCCCACTATGGTAAGGACAGGGATGAGGGCGTTCTTCAGCGCGTGCCGGACGATGATCACGCGCTCCCGCAGGCCCTTGGCCCAAGCGGTCCGGACGTAGTCCTGCCGCAGCACCTCCAGCATCTGAGATCGGAGGAAGCGCATGATGATGGCCCCAGTCCCTAGACCGCCTAACAGCGCTGGCGCGAACATGTTCTTCAGGTTCTGTCTTGGGTCGTCAAAGAGATTCGCGTAGCTCCCTTGCGGGCTCAGCCAGGCCGTCAGGAAGCTCCCCTCCGCGTATCGCGATAACAGCAGAATGCTCACCACTGCCAGCACGAACACGGGGATGCCCAGCAAGGCGATGGAGAAGAAGCGGAGGATATAGTCCACCCATGTGTCCTGCCGGATGGCGGAGACGATGCCGATAGGGAGCGCCACAGTTAGCGCTACAATGATCTGGAGTAGCCCCAGCTCTATGGAAGCGGGGGCCCGCTGCTTGATCTCGTCGATGATGGCGTCCTTGTTGCCGAAGGTGGAGTGGCCCAGGTCGAGCTGAACCAGGCCGCTCATGAAATTCCAGTACTGCCTTGGGATGGACTTGTCCAAGCCCAGCTCCTGCCGGGTGATCTTAAGGCACTCCTCGTACAGGGCCTTATCACCGGCGCTCAGGCATCCGCCCGCCCGCTTACGCACTACGTTATCGGAATCCACGCGAAGGACCCCGAAGACCATGGTAGCGACCAGGAAGAGGACAAAGATGTTGAGCAGGCCGCGCCGCAAGATATATTGCTGCATGCAGACCGCCTAAAGGGGCCGCTCGTTAGCGGCTACGACCGGGGCTACTAGAGTTTCCATCATTAGGAAAGCATCAACAATACAAGGGGCCACCCGTGGCTAGAAATTAGCATCGGACATATCGCTTGTCAAGGGATGGCTCACTTTATCTGGCCGCAGCGTCCCCCGCTGCTCTCTGCACTTACTACGTTGGCGCCAGGATGCGGGATTGCAAATTGACCATTCGGTTCCCTGGTTTACCCATAACCGCTTGACAGGCCAGATAGGCGAGCAATAAGATAGTTACAGTAGTCACAATCATAACGCGCCAAATCCGCGTTCGGCGGACCGGGGGAATGGATCTGGGGTGAATCTCGCGTGTGGCGAGAAGGGTTAACCCTTTCGACCCGAACCCGTCAACTAACCTCGGCGGCGTTGGAGGGGCCATACCAGGAAACTGGTTAGCGGCCTTTTTCTTTGTTCTAAGGGAGGTGGGGTCGATGCAGACAGCTCCACCGCGTAGTTGCCCGCGGTGCCAAGGCTCTATGCTGTTTGAGGAGGACTGGTACGGCGCTTACAGCACCTGCCTCTCCTGCGGCTACGTATACGAGTTTGGCGCGATTGTTGTGTTTGAGTTGGAGGGTGGTGGTAACGGTGAGCACCGTCAGCGCCGCCGTCAGCCTTCTCACGGCAAGCTCAGGCTCTAGCCGTCGCCACCCTCAGGCCCCAATCAG
>JBGPMY010000186.1:0-4406 GCA_041487235.1 Dehalococcoidia bacterium | reverse complement strand
CCGAACAGCATCAGCTCCTGGCGGTTCTCCCTCACCACGCGGCCAGACTCTCCGAACTCTCTGTAGTGCTCGTAGTCCCTGGACAGGCGCCCGCCCTGCTGAACCGGCGTGCCCAGCGTTACCAGCGAGGCGCCGTAGCGCATCGAGTACTCCATCCCGGTCTGCCAGCCGCGCTCCTCGTTTTCGTCCACGTAGATGTGCACCAGGGCCGGCAGCTCCAGGTTGGAGGCGTCGCGCCCCAACGACGTCAGCGTCTCCCGATACAGCTGGTAGTTGGTCTTGATCTGGTCCGACGCCAGACCCGCCGGCGACATGATGGGAAAGCCTTGTTCCGCCGCGTAGCGGATCGTCTCCGGCGTCATCCAGCTCGCGACGTAGACGGGCGGGTGCGGCCGCTGCAGGGGCTTGGGCAGCACAGACACGTCTTTCACGCTGGTGTACTGCCCCTCGTAGGAGAACGTCTCCTCCGTCCAGGCCTTCAGCAGGACATCCATGCACTCGGCGAAGCGGGCCTTGCTCTCGTCCATGGAGATGCCGAACCCCGCGTACTCCGCCGCCTGGTAACCCCTGCCGACGCCGAAGTCCAGCCGGCCGCCGCTCAGCAGGTCGATCGTCGCCGCCTGCTCGGCCAGGCGTATCGGGTTGTGGAAGGGTAGGACGACGATGGCTGTGCCGATGCGGACCCGCCGCGTGCGGGCGGCCACCCAGCCGGCGATCACCATCAGGTCAGTGGCGATGCCGTACCACTGGAAGTGGTGCTCCGCCAGCCACACGGCGTCGAAGCCCAGCTCCTCCGCCTGCTCGATCTGATCGAGCTCCGTGCGGAAGACGTCGGCGTCGCTCCAGCCAGGCGGCTTCTGAAACAGATGAAACGTTCCGAACTTCATGGTGCGGCCCCTTCGACTTGGCTGCGGACAGGCTTTGCTGTAGTGGCGCTAGTATAGCTTCGCCTCCGGCGCGCGTTCAACCAAACCGACACCTGCGCTTCCACGTCCGCAGTTGTATTCTCTCGCACCCAGCGTTAGAATCTAAGTCGACTGCCGGGAGGTCGGCGCGGGGTGCGCCACCCGGCGCGACAAGTCCCTTGGCCATGCCCTGACAGGCAGCGCACCCCCGCAGCCATATAGCTTGAGGCCCCTCGGCCTCCCAATCGTGTCAGGCATGGCCAGCTCGCAGTATCACGTCTCGCTTCGCGACCTCTCGCACGTCTTCACGGACGGCCGCCAGCCGCTAAGGGCGCTCGCCGCCGTGTCCCTGGACATGCCGCCCGGTCAGTTCACCTCCGTCATCGGCCCCAGTGGCTGTGGCAAATCCACCCTGCTGCGCATCACCGCGGGGCTCCTGCGGCCGTCGGGCGGCCAGGCGCTCATCCACGGCCGACCCCCGCAACAGGCCCAGCGCGCCCGCGACATCGGGTTCGTCTTCCAGGACCCGGCGCTCCTTCCCTGGCGCACAGTACTGGGCAACGTCCGCCTGCCCCTGGAGATCGATAGCCTGCACCGCTCGCGGCCGTTGCCTGATACCGAAGAGCTTCTGCACATCGTAGGCCTGGCGGATTTCCGTGGTTACTATCCCCACCAGCTGTCCGGAGGCATGCAGCAGCGCGCGGCCATCGCTCGCGCCCTCTGCTTCAACCCTTCGCTCCTGCTTATGGACGAGCCGTTCGGCGCCCTCGATGAGATCACGCGTTCCGCCATGCGCTACGAGCTCCTGCGCCTGTGGGAAGCGCAGGCGCCCAGCGCGACGTTAGCCCCGTCTGGCCGCAAGACTGTCCTCTTCGTCACCCATTCCATCGCGGAGGCGATCACACTCTCGGACCGCGTCATCGTCCTCTCTCGGCGGCCCGGCTCGCTGCGCGCCGACATCGAGGTCGAGCTGCCCCGGCCGCGAACACAGGAGATCGAGCGGTCACAGCCGTTCCTGGACTATGCCGATCATCTGCGCGACCTTCTAACGGAGGTGCCCCTATGATGCAAGCCAACGCCACGCAACGCATCATGAAGGCGTTCATCGCTTACGTCCTGCCGCCGGCCGTGGCGCTGACGGTAGCCCTTCTGCTCTGGGAGATCTGGGTGAGCTGGAGGGACGTCTCGATCATAGTCGTTCCGCCGCCGTCGGCCGTCATCGAGCGTTTCTTTGAAGAGCCCGCCTTCTTCTGGCGGGAGGGCGGCTACACCCTGTACGAGGCCACCCTCGGCCTGCTCGCCGGCTCGGCCTTCGCCATCGCCCTGGCGGTCCTCATGGCGCACTCCCGGCTGGCGGAGCGCACTCTGTTCCCCCTGGCCATCGTCATCAAGGTGACCCCATTGGTGGCCGTCGCGCCGGTGCTGGTAATCCTTCTGGGCTTCGGCACCGCGCCCAAGATCATCGTCGCTGCCCTCCTCTCGTTCTTCCCCACCCTGGTCAACGCCATGACCGGCCTGAGAGACGTCAATCCCGGCGCCCTGCAGTTCCTGCGTTCGCTCCACGCCTCCCCGTGGCAGGTCTTCTGGAAGCTGCGCGTCCCCAGCGCCACGCCCTACCTCTTCGCCGCGCTCAAGGTCACCTACCCGCTCGCCCTCATCGGCGCCGTGGTCGCCGAGTGGTTCACGGGAGACCGCGGCCTGGGGCTGGTCATCTTCGTCGCCAACAGCAACCTGGACACCCCAACCCTGTTCGCCGCCGTAGGGGTCCTGGCCATCACCGGCATCACGATCAACGTCATCCTCTCGTTGCTGGAGCGCCGGCTCCTGTTCTGGCACCAGTCGACCCGAAGTGTTCAATGAAGGCCCGTTATCTCTCGAGGAGGATCCGCAATGCGCCTGGTCCGTAGCCGCACCACACAGGCTTCCGTCTGGCGCACGCTCGCGCCCCTGGCGGCCCTACTGGCCGCACTGGCCTTCCTCGCCGCCTGCTCCGGCGACGACGACAAGTCCCAGCCGACTTCGCCGACCGCAGTCCCGCTGGAGCACGTCACGTTCATGGCCGGCTTCAAGCCCCAGGCCAACCTCCCCTTCGTCGGCGCCTACATCGCTCAGGAGAAGGGGTTCTTCGCCGTTGAGAATCTGGACGTCGATATCCAGCACGTCACTACGCCCGGAGACAACTTCAAGTTCCTGGCCACCGGCGAGGTGCAGTTCTCCACGGCAGACGCCGCCAGCCTCCTGGAGAAGCGCTCCGGCGATCCCCCCCTGGATTTGGTCTCCATCGCTCTCATCGGGCAGCGCGGGCAGCAGGGATTCGCGGTCCCGGCTAACTCCGGCATCACCAGCCCCAGGGACTGGGCCGGCAAGACTGCGGGATACAAGGGCGCCCAGGTAACGCCGGACTACCTGGCGATCCTGGCCGCCGCGGGCGTGGACCGCTCCAGCGTGGAGGAGGTGAAGGTCGGCTTCGAGCCCCAGATTCTCACCGAGGGCAAGGTGGACATCTTCCCTGTCTTCGTCTCCAACGAGCCGGATACACTCCGCCGCCTGGGCTACGAGACCAGGGTCTTCGAAGCGGCCGACTACGGCGCCCCCACCCTCGGCCTGACCTACGTAACCACGGGGGATTTCCTTCGCCAGAAGCCTGATGTAGTCCGGCGCTTCCTGAACGCCGTCCTGCGCGGCATCAGCTACGCCGACGCCTACCACGCCGAGGCGATAGACATCGTGCTCAAGTACGCCCCCATGGAGCAGCGGGAGCACCAGCTGTACATGCTAGAGACGGAGCTGGAGGCGGCCAAGGCGGGCCAGGCCGAGGCCAGCGGCTTTGGCCGGCAGACCAGGGAGCAGTGGCAGAAGCTGTACGACTTCCTCACCCAGTACAGCGCCCTGCCCGGCCCCATCGCCGACATCTCCACCGTGTTCACGAAGCAGTTCCTGGGCGAGTGAGGCCGCTGGTGCAGAGGCGCGCCGCCCGGGCCGCCTGACCCACCACCCCACTCCGCTCCAGATTCCCCTTCGGCTCGGCTCAGGACAGGCTTCGCGGTCTGCGTATTGACCTTCTGGCGAACGTCTTCGCCGCTCAGAATGACACGTGCCTGCCCTCCAAGGTTGTGTGAGATACTTCCAGTCGCCATGCGTCGCGCTCTGGCCGCCTACCTGGGTCTTCTCGCCCTTATGGCTGGGCTCGCCGCCGTCGGCGCGGTCGCCGTCTTTCAGGCGTCCGGCCCTTCCGACGCCATAGAGTCCGCCGCCGACGAACACGCCTACAGCGTCGTCTCCTGGGAGCTGCGGCACTTCCCCGGCAAGTGGCTATACAAGATTCGCCACGCCTTCACCGGGCGCGACCAGTCCCAAGATGAAGACACCATCCGCCGCTACTTCGCGCTGGTGGAGGAGATCGCCGGCCTGGAGCGCGACGCCAACGCCGGCCAGCAGCTCCAGGACGCGGAAGAGCAGCGCGCCGGCCTGGAGAACGGGGTCGAGGAGATCATCGAAGGG
>JBGPMY010000185.1:0-4422 GCA_041487235.1 Dehalococcoidia bacterium | reverse complement strand
GGCCGTCTGCTTCGGCGAGGCGCTGCGTCCCGACTTCCGCCACTACTGCGAGCAGATCATCGACAACGCCAGGACGCTGGCCGAGGAGCTGCAACGGCACGGGCTGCGCCTGGTCTCCGGCGGCACGGATAACCACCTGCTTCTGGTGGACGTGGGCGTCAAAGGGATAAGCGGCCGCGATGCGGAGCGCCTTCTGGAGAAAGTGGGCATCACCACCAACCGCAACACGATTCCCTACGACGAACGGCCTCCCCTGCAGGGCAGCGGCATCCGTCTGGGGACGCCGGCGCTGACCAGCCGCGGCATGGGGCCCCAGGAGATGCGAGAGATCGGACGCTTCATCGCGCAGGCGATTGAGCGCCGCGAGGACGGGGGCGTCCTGGCGGAGCTGAGGCGCCAGGTGGAGGAGATGGCGTCATCCTTCCCCGTCCCTGGCATCAGCGACCGGGCAGAGGTGCGGGCCTAGGGACCTCTCACGCTCGGCGCGCGCGCTGTCCATCCGCTCGTCCTGAGGCTCTCGAAGCCTGCCCTGAGCTTGCCGAATGGGGATGAGCGGAAGTTGGTCGCTCCGCTCGCCCTTCGACGGGCTCAGGGTGAGCGGCATGGTGGCTGCGCCGGTGACAAATTGTGCCCGTACGACCTGCATGATATAATCCCGTTTGCCCGTGAGGGAGAGGCCCTGTGGGCCGCATGCCCCCGGCGTTTAGCTTTGAGTCCTGTGAGGGATATGTGCGAGACTACGAACTGGTGATGGTCGTAAGCCCCGAAGGCGGCGACGAAGGCCTATCTGCGGCCGTTGAGCGCGTCCAGGGCTTTATTCAGCAGAGCGGTGGCGAGGTCAAGCAGGTGGACGAGTGGGGCCGGCGCAGGCTGGCGTACCCCATCAGGCGGCAATTGGAAGGCTACTACGTGGTCACCCAGTTCAGCCTGGACCCACAGGCAGTGAGGGCCCTGGAAGGCAACCTTGAGCTGGCGGAGGATGTCATGAGGCACCTGGTGGTGAAGCTGGAGGAGCCCAAACAGGCAGCCCAGGAGGAAAAGTGAGATGGCGGGCCTGAACAAGGTCATGGTCATCGGTAACCTGGGCGCAGACCCCGAAATGAGGTATATGGCGGACGGAACGGCCCTCACCAGCTTCCGCATCGCATCCAGCCGCAACTATAGTGGCCGAGATGGCGAGCGAAAGGAAGAGACGGAGTGGTTTTCCGTAGTCGCCTGGCAGAAACTGGCCGAACAGTGCAGCCAGTTCTTGCAGAAGGGACGAAGGGTGTACGTGGAGGGACGTCTTCGTACCCGCTCCTGGGATACGCCGGACGGACAGCGCCGCTACCGCACGGAGGTGGTGGCGGAGAAGGTGTTGTTCCTTGATCGCGCGCCGGGCGCTGCGCTGCCGGAGGACCAGGAGGGTAGCCGCGAGGGTGGCCACGAGGGTGGCGAGCTGGAGCCGGAAGACATACCGTTCGAGTAGAGAACGCTCTGATAGGACGTGTGATGGTAACTGACCCCGACAAAGAGACGGCAGCGGAGCCCCGGGAGATCCCAGAGGCCTCCGAGAGGCGCCCACGACCTGAGGGCCCCGCTCACGGCGAAGGCGCCCGAGGCGCGCCGCCGGACCAGGATCGCGGCAAGAGGCGGTTTGGCCGCCGCCGCCGGGTCTGTATCATGTGCGCCGACCACATCAAGACGGTTGACTACAAGAACGTTGGCTTCCTGCGAAGGTTCGTATCCGACCGCGGCCGAATTGAGACGCGTCGCCGGAGCAACGCCTGCGCCAAACACCAGAGAGCCCTTGCCCGCGCAATCAAGCGGGCGCGGCACCTGGCCCTAATCCCTTATACGGCGGAGCATATCCGCGGGGGCGGCGCAGGCCACCGCTAGCCGTTCACGGTCCTTCGCTTAGAGGTCCAATGGCTCCAGGTCTAACTCCAAGAAGGAGCATCGTCTTTGCCTAGGAAGAGGCGACGGGGTAAGATACCAACCCCAGCCTGGGAGCGCCACGCGCGCGGCACTCTGGGAAGCCAGGTTCTGGGTCGCAGCCCGCAATTCTACGCCACCGTCGGCATCGTGATGCTCATGCTGGCGGCCATCGGCGTCGTCGGCTTCGCCGTCCTGACGGACTACATCGCGAGCCAGAACCGGCCCAACTCCACGGCCCTCAAGATCGATGACAAGGAGCTCACGCTGAAGTACTTTACGGAACGGCTGAAGAATCTCGTCCAGCAGAGAGGCGGGGCGGGCAGCCAGTCGGCCGACTATCGCATCGCGTTGCCCAGCCTAACGGAACAGTTGATTCAGGAGAACATCATCCTGCGCTTTGCCAGCGAGCAGGGCCAGTCCGCCAGCGAAGATGATATCAAGACTGAGGTCGCCAGGCGGCTAGGCATAAAAGCGGACGACCCCAATTACGATGCGCGATACAGGGAAGACATCATCCGTAGTGGGGTAGCGGAGAGCGAGTATCGGGATATGGTGATGGCCACGGTGCTCCAGACGAAGGTCACGGACAAGTTCACCGCCGAACTGCCAGCTTCAGCCGAGTCCATCCGCTACCGGCAGATCCTAGCTAAAGATCAGGTAGATGCGGACGAACTCAAGAAACAGATAGACGGCGGCGCTGACTTCGCGGCGCTGGCCAAGGAGAAGTCGCTGGACACAACGACCAAGACCAGCGGCGGCGACGCTGGCTGGGTTGCCAAGGGAACTGTAATCAAGGAGTTGCAAGACTACTTGTTCAGCCAGGAGCAGGGTAAGGTGACGACGTACACGCCGGCCAGCGGATCGGGCGGCGCCTACGTCTATCAGGTCACCGAGAAGGCAGCCGACAGGCCGATAGATGCTAGTCAGAAGTCGACCCTGGCGCGACGGAAGGTGCAGGAATGGGTGACCGAGAAGCGAGGCCAGCTCCAGATAGTCAACTCTATGGACCTGACCACCGGCGACTCTGACAAGATTACATGGGCGCTAAAGCGCGCTTATCCTAACCTTTAGGCGGCGGTCATGAGTGGCCGCTCGCAGGTCAACGTCGTTCTCCTGGGCTTGGGCGTTGTCGGTGGTGGAGTAGCGCGGACTCTACTGGAAAAGAGCGAGGACTACTCGCAGCGTATCGGCGTTCCGCTGGTGTTACGCAAGGCGCTCGTTCGCGACAAGGCCCGGAAGCGCTCCGTCGACCTCGATCCCGCTCTTCTTACCACCGACCCCGAGGAGGCCCTCGGCGCCGACTGCGATATTGTCGTCGAGGTGATGGGCGGCGAGCACCCAGCTCTGGAGTACATCCAGTGTGCGTTGCAGCAGGGGCGCCACGTCGTCACCGCCAACAAGGAGGTCATGGCCAAGCACGGCCCGGAGCTGCTCCTGGCCGCCAGCGAGGCCGGCGCCGATATCCTGTACGAGGCCAGCGTGGGCGGCGGCATACCTATCATCTCCCCCCTCAAGCGGGACCTCTCCGCCAACGAGATCACCAGCCTGCGGGGCATTATCAACGGCACGACTAACTACATCCTGACCCGCATGAGTCGCGAGGGTGTCGACTTCCAGTCGGCGCTCAAGCAGGCGCAGGAGCTGGGCTACGCAGAGCCAGAGCCGGCCAGCGACATCGAGGGACACGACGCCGTCTACAAGCTCGCGATCCTGGCCAGCCTCGCCTTCCACACGCGCGTGCGCCCGGAGGAGATTTACCGGGAGGGGATCACACGCCTCAGCCCCCGGGACTTCCGTTATGCTGCGGAGTTGGGCTACGCCATCAAGCTGCTGGCCATCGCCAGACGCGACGAAGGCCGCGTGCTGGCCCGCGTGCACCCGGCGCTGGTGCCGCAGGAAGAGCTGCTGGCCAGGGTGGACGGAGCGCTCAACGCCGTGCAGGTAGAGGGCGATCTGACGGGCCGCGTCCTCTTCCAGGGCGCCGGCGCCGGCTCGCTCCCCACGACATCCGCTGTCATGGCGGACGTGCTGGACGCCGCCCGCTCCATCGTCCAGGGCACTCGGCCGTCCCCGTGGCGTTATACTTCGAACGTGACCATGAAGCCCATGTCGGAGCTTGTTAGTCGCTACTATGTGCGTGTCGAAGTGGCGGACCAGCCGGGCGTGCTGGCCGGCATAGCACGCTGCTTCGGCGATAACCAGGTGAGCATCGCCTCCGTCATCCAGAAGGAGACGGATGAGGCCGCCCAGACGGCGGAGATCGTCATCATGACCCACGCCGCGCGAGAGGCGGCTATGCAGGCCAGCGTGTCCCAGATGGAGGGGCTGGAACAGGTGCGCCAGGTGAGCAATCTCCTGCGGGTGGAGGACTAGGGTGGTGGCGCGCACGAAAGGCCAGGAGCACGAAAGCGCGGGCGAATGGCTGGAGGGAGAGCTGCGCGAGACCAAGGCCCGCCTGCACAAGGTAGAGGGCGAGCTGGACCAGGCGCTGAAGCACGTCTGGTC
>JBGPMY010000184.1:0-4425 GCA_041487235.1 Dehalococcoidia bacterium | reverse complement strand
GGCTATAACGTGGAGACAACCGGGCGAATCATGGGCAAGAAGGACAACGCCGTGAAGTCGCTGCACTTCCGGGCGGTGAACTCCCTCCGCCGCCTGCTGGAAGGGAAGGGGCAGGACTGGTGAGCGATAAGCTGCAGTGGGAGCTGGAGCGCTGCCTGGCGCACATTAACGCCGGCGAGCCGCTGGAATCGTGCCTGGCGAACACCGGGGCGGCGGCGGCAGAACTCCGACCGCTCCTGGAAGCAGCGCTCGCCGTGCGCGACCTATCCGTGCCGCCGGAGCGCGACGGCGGGCGGGAGGCCGGCCGCAACCGTCTGCACGCCACCCTGGTGGCGGCGCATCAGCGCGCCGCCGAGGCTAGGCCGCGGCCCTTCGCCTATCCGCTGGCGGCCGCGGGAGCTCTGGCGGTCATTGGCCTGTTCCTCGCCATGGGCTTCGGCGCGGGGTTCGTCCACTTCGGAACATCCACCACGGAACCCCGCATCTCTGGTGTCGCCTCGTCCGTGCATGAGCAGTCGCTGGTGGTGGAGACGGCGGAAGGTCCGGTGACCGTGGGGCTGCACGAGAGCACGCAGGTGAGCAGCGCCAACACGGTGGCGCTGCGGCCGCAGCAGATCCGGCCCGGCTCCTCCATCAAGATCGTGCTGGAAGCCCGGGGCGACAGTCTGACCGCGCTCCAGATTGAGCTCCTCGAAGACAGCGAGCCGGGTACAGAAGGTGACACACCGGACTACGATGTGAACTTCACCGGCACCGTCACGCAAGTCGGCGCCACGAGCGTCACGGTCCGCGCCCCGTTCGGCGACGCGATGGTGAATCTTACGCCCTCGAGTCAGGTCTCCGGCCTGCTGGCGCCCGGCGCCGCCGTGGAGGTGCACGGTAGCCCGATGGCGGACCGCTCGTACTCGGCGGAGACGATTACGGTGCTGCCGGCCTCCACGGCGGCGCCGCAGCAGCAGTAGCCCCGGCTACTGGGTGATAACGATGGTGGCCTGCACCGATGCGTCGTCGCAGGTGACGGTGACGGACCCATTGCCCACGGGCTTGGTACCGGTCACAATTTGCCACGTCCAGGAGACGGCGCCATCGCTGCCGGCGGCCTTCGGGTCGAGCCCCATGACCGTGCTGGTCTTGCCAGACGGATGCTTATAGACGATGGAGCACACCGCGCCGGGCGATGTCTGGGCCGTCAACGTGGCCGTACCGCCGAGGCTGACCGGCGAGGTCAGTGAGGTGATTGTTACGCTACCGGCCGCCGATCGTGCGGGTGTGGGAACGGGCGCCCTTGGCGCCGCGGTGGCGGCGGCAGAACGGGGCGGACTCGGCGATGACGCCACCGGATTGGCGGATAGTATAACGGAGCTGTCTGGTAGGCCGTGACCGCTGCTGCCCGTGGCTTGCAGCGCGAACCCCAGGACGAGCAGGCCGGCGATGAAGGCGCCGGCGCCGGAGGCGCGGACGGCCCAATCCCGATGGACGGGCGTACCAACTTCGCGCTCTTTCCAGGTGAATTGCCGGCGCGCGGATTCCCAGGCGTTGCCGGCGAGCAGCCCGGCGGGCAGGTAATACACGCCACCGATTGCGATGTAGATGACGAAGCTGACAACGGCGACGATGAGGGCAAAGACAATCTGGTCGTCATAGCGGATCGGGCAGGTGGGCGGGTCGTCCAGCATAAAGAAGGCGAAGAAGATCACGGCCTGCAGGTCTGGCGAGCGGAACACCTCAGAGACCTCGGCCGACTGGCCGAGAAAGCCAGCGCCCGTGAAGAGCGCGAAGTAAGCCCCCAGGAACACGACCACTAGTGGCAGCTTGTTGATCCGGTCGGCGACGAACAGACCGCCGGCAGCGAGAAGCGCGAAGCCTACGACACCAAGGTCTGGCAGTGCGCCCCACCAACTCTGGCCGGTAGCGAAGAGAAACGACGAGACGACCAGCGCCAGAGCCGCCGGATTGAAGATGTTGGACCAGCGCGTGCGGAGCAGGTGCTTGCTACCAATCGCTATCGCCGTGATCAGCATCACGTCCGTTATGGCCTCCTGCGGCCGCAACACGAGAGCGATGATCAGCGCCGTGAGGAGTCCGCCGCTGGGGAACTTGAACTCCTGCCGTGTCGCCCGGATGACGACGATGTCAATCAGGGCGGCCGCGGCCATGGCGGCGGCGATGCCGGGCACGGCGTCCGCGATTCCTTGGCTGGGGATCGCCAGCAGGGCAAACAGCAGCAGGATGGCCAGGAGCAGGCCCTTTGGCGTCTTCAGGAACCGGACCAGCTGATGGATGGCGTGGGGAGTCTGAAAGCGTGCGCTCATGGCCGGTACCTGGATAACCCGCTGGTTGCGTACAGTTCCAGCTCAGGTGAGACGATCAGCCCGTCCACGCCCTGGCTCTCCAGCAACTTCAGCCCGCGCTCCCGGCCCAGGACAAAGGCTGCCGTAGACAGGGCGTCAGCAAGCATCGCCGTGGCGGCCACGACTGTCACGCTGGCCACGTCCGATGCGGACTCCCCGGTCTGCGGCTGGACTATGTGATGCCCCGGCTGCCCGTCCGGGCGCGGCCGTTCGTAGTCGCCGGAGGTGCAGACGGCGCCATCCGAGACGATGAGCGTCTCGATAAGCTCTGCCGGCTGCCGAGGGTTCTTGATGCCGATGCGCCAGGGGGCGTTGGCTGAGTTCCGGCCCCGCACCAGCACATCGCCACCGGCGTTGATGGCGTAGCCCGGGAAGCAGCCGAGTTCCGCCGCGGCGAGGTCTATAGCGAGACCCTTGGCCACCGCACCCAGGTCCAGCACCAGCGGCTTGAGCAGGGTCACCGTGCCGCTTTCTCGGTTGAGCACCACGTCCCGGTAACTGGCCTCGCGGGTGGCATCGGGGCGGTGGCTGGTCTCCTGGCCCGTCAGGTAGTTGCGGTTGTACCCGCTCGCTGCCATCGCCTGGCCGACTGCGGGATCGAAGGCGCCGCCGCTCGCTCGTGCTACTGCCAGGGCGAACTCAATTAGCTCGAATAGCAACGGGCTGACACCTACGGGCGCCCCCGTCTCGGCCCTAGAGAGCGCTGAGAGCTCGCTGCTTTCGGCGAAACGGCTGCATCGCTGCTCGACGTGATCAAACCAGCCGAACGCTCGGTTCACGCGTTCGTCACATGCGCCATCCGGCTGCGCCTGTACCACCTCAATGGTGATCACGGTATCCATGAACACGGCCGAGAAAACGAAGCGGTCGTTCGCCACGAGAACTTCCCCGGAATTCGCCGTCAACTCGCCTGGGCCAACGCGTTCTTGACGGCCTGGGTGTAGGCCTGCGAGCTGTCCGTGGCGCCGGAGACGTAGTCCACGGGCGCTGACTGGCGGGAGAGGACTTGCTTGATCAGGGGATTCACGTCGGAGCACGGGTAGCGAGTACCGCAACGGCTGACGGCGGCGGAGGCGATCTTGCCGTCTTTGATTACTACAGTCGCCTCAATGGGGCCGTGCCGGCTCTTGCCGGTGGCCACGTAGGTGCCGTCGCGATAAGTGCCTGCCTGCTGGCCGCCGGTGGCCGGCGATGCTGATGGGCCGCGGTTGGGCGTCTGGCTCTGGGACTGCGCGACGTTCTGGGTGACGACCGGCTCGTCCGCCGCCTGAGTGCGCAGGTAGCCCATCGCGTACACGGAGAGGACGATGCCGGAACTGAGACCGATCAGGCCGTCGGTGATCCGCCTGCGCTTGCGCCATCTGTCCCCAACGGCAGGCTTTACGGCCGGTGATGTGGACGCTGGCTTGACGCGCTTCTTTACCCGCCTAGCGTACTTCTTGGGCATGGCGAGCATCCTCCATGCTGCCCGGAGAGCGCTCCAGCCTGAGTCTGGCGCGCCCAAAGGGCAGCTTCCACCCGGGCGTCACGTAAGCGGTCTGGTTGTTCACTGGAAGTAAATCGGCGCCGCCACCCCGCCGGTTACGGGTGCCCCTCGATATCTCGAACGGCCAACATCCCCAGACCACGCTCAATGCTGCGGCGGGCGGACACTTCGAGCGACCAGAGCGACGCCTTGTCTGCTTGGTGTTTTGCGCCCTCGCCGACCGACGTATTCCGTCACCTGCGCCGTTGCACGGAGAGCAGACCAGCGTTGTGGGCTACAGTCCAATTGTGCCCGGTAGCCGGCGCATACCAAGCTCGCGGTGAGTCCCGCAGAACCCCCATGAACGGGGCTTGTGCTGCATTTTGGTTGCCGCACATGGCGCTGTCAACGCGACCACCCGTCCGACGATCGTGTGCGCTTAGGCGCCTGCAGCCTCCAATGCCTCAACGCGAGCGCTCAGCTCACCGACCACGAGCGCCATTTCCGCGGCGGCGTACGGCGCGTCGGCAAGCTGTGTGATGAATCAGGCTCTCGCTTGGCGCAAGGGGGCGCTCACCTGATGGAGGTACTGGAGGATCTCTCTGTTGG
>JBGPMY010000183.1:0-4425 GCA_041487235.1 Dehalococcoidia bacterium | reverse complement strand
GTACGCCGCCCGCATCGTCATCGGCGCGGACGGGGCCAACGGCATCGTGGCGCGGTCTGCGGGTCTCGAGACGCAGCACGAGGAGGCGGTGGCGCTGGAAGGTAATGTCCGCTTCTCGACGGAGATACCGGACCGCTGGCAAGAGTACGTGGGGCTGGACCTGGGCAGCCTGGCCGGCGGCTACGGCTGGCTGTTCCCCAAGGGAGACCACCTGAACGTGGGCGTGGGCGCCTGGAAGTACGCGGGCTTCACGTTGCGCCCCAAGCTGGCCCAGCTCTGCCGCCGATACGGCTTCGATCCGGAGCAGATCAGCGAGCTCCGCGGCTACCACCTGCCGGTGCGCACGCCGGGCAGCCCCATCGCCAGAGGACGCATGGCGCTCATCGGCGACGCGGCGGGCCTCGTCGATCCGCTCTCCGGCGAGGGGATCCACATGGCGTTCGCCAGCGCCCGCCTGGCGGCGGTGCAAGCCTTGGCCTGCCTGGCGGGCGAGTCGCCAGACATGACGCCCTACCAGCAGGCCGTGGAGCGGCGTCTGCAGCCGGAGCTGACGGTCTCGCGCCGGCTGCAGGAGCTGTTCAACTTCGCGCCGCCGCCCTACGCGGCGCTGATGCGCCGCAGCGAGAAGTTCTGGCTCTTCTTCTGCCACCTGCTCCGCGGCGAGCTGACGTACCTGGACTTCATGCGCATGATCGGGCCGCTGCGCCTGGGGGTGGACTTCTTCGCACGGGCGGCGCAGCGGCGCAGGCTGTCGCGGGTGGTGGCCGCAACGCGCCTGCTGGCCGACACCCGCGGCTAATCACAGATGCAGGCCGTAGAGACGTTCCGGCGGAACGTCTCTACTCGCGCCCTCGGGCCGAGGACCGCCCCGATCTCCGTCATTCTGCGAGGAAAGCCGCCCTGACCCGTCGCAGCGCATCTCCGCGACGGAATCTCAGCGGCGCGCGCGCGGCGCTGACGCTCGTAGTCGGACTAACCGTGCTCGCCACAATTGTCAGCTGCGGTGGCGGTCGTGAACCAACGCCGTCGACCTCGCCCGCGCAGACCGAAAGTCCAGTAGCAGTCCTCCCCACAACGGCGATCACGTTCACTAACGCCAACGGAGCCGCGGTTGACCTGCACGTGGAGATAGCGGACAGCGCCGACGAGAGGCAGCGCGGGCTCATGTTCCGCGAGTCGCTGGCGGAGGACGCGGGAATGCTGTTCGTGTTCGAGAGGGAGACGGAGGCCGGCTTCTGGATGAAGAACACGCTGGTACCGCTCTCCATCGCCTTTATCTCCGCCGGAGGCGTCATTCTGCATATCGAGGACATGGAGCCTCTGACCGAGAACCTGCACTACAGCCCGCAGCCGTACCGCTACGCCGTCGAGGCGAACCAGGGGTGGTTCGCGAGGAACAGCATCGGGGTGGGCGACACACTGCAGCCACCACTCCCGTCCCCGAATTAACGAGCGGTAGGGCGTCCAAACAAGTGCTAGAGCCCGGGCACTTCTTGTTGACTTGCGTGACGAGGGCGACTACAATCTCTCTCACAGTCCCGCAACAGCCACAGGCTGCGACGGGGAGTAGTACGGGTCGCTTCGTCTTCAGTGAGCCAGGGCATAGGTGAGAGCCCGGCGACGGTTAGGCCCCGAACTCGCCCCAGAGCCATCCGACTGAACAGATAGCGAGTAGGCCGGATCGGGTCGCGCCCGTTACAGCGTCAGAGAGCTTCGAGGCCTGCGCCTTGTCGAAGAAGGGTGGTACCGTCCGCCTCGAGTGGACCCCTTCAGACAGGCGCTTTTCTTTTGCGACGGCATAAGGATGAACAATGGTCACGTTGAACAGAGCACTGACTAGCGACGCCGTGTACAAGGCCGGGTACCACCGGGCGCCGGCACGGTCGTACCTGCGCGCCATGGGGTTGACCGACGAGGACATCAACAAGCCCATCGTCGCCGTCGCCAGCTGCTGGAACGAGGCGACGCCCTGCAACGTGCACCTCAACCGCCTGGCGGGATGGGCCAAGCAGGGCGTCAAAGCCGCCGGCGGCACTCCTCGCGAGTTCACCACCATCGCCGTCTCCGACGGCATCGCCATGGGCTACGAAGGGATGAAGGCCTCACTGGTCAGCCGCGAGGTGATCGCCGATTCTATCGAACTGATGATGCTGGCCCACGGGTACGACGGCCTGGTGGGGATCCCCGGCTGCGACAAGAGCCTGCCGGGAATGATCATGGCTATGGCGCGCCTCAACCGGCCGTCCATCTTCCTCTACGGTGGCTCGATCATGCCCGGGCAGTACCAGGGCCACGATGTCACTGTCCAGGATGTGTTCGAGGGCGTGGGCGCCGTGGAAGCGGGACGCATGACGGAGCAAGAGCTGCACGACCTGGAGTGCGCCGCCTGCCCGGGCGAGGGCTCCTGCGGCGGCATGTACACGGCCAACACGATGGCCTGCGCCAGCGAGGCGCTGGGCATGGCGCTGCCCTACAGCGCCACCATCCCGGCCTCGGCGCCGGAGCGCACGGAGACCTGCCGTTGGACCGGCAGCCGGCTCCTGCGTCTGATAGAAGCCGATCTCAAGCCGCGCGACATCCTGACACGGCAGGCGTTCGAGAACGCCATCGCCGTCGTCGTCGCCATCGGCGGCTCCACCAACGCCGCGCTCCACCTGCCGGCGATCGCGCACGAGGCCGGCGTGGAGCTGACGCTGGACGATTTCGATAGCATCGCGCGGCGGGTGCCGCACATCGCCGATATGAGGCCGGGCGGCCGCTTCGTGCAGACCGACCTGCACCGGGCCGGCGGCGTCCCCCGCGTCATGAGGGAGCTGCTGGACGGCGGGCTGCTGCACGGCGGCGCCATCACCGTCACCGGCAAGACGGTGGCGGAGAACCTGGCGGGAATTCGCTTCGAAGAGAGCGCGCAGGACGTGATTCTACCCCTGGACCGGCCGCTGGAGGCCACCGGCACAATGGTCGTCCTCAAGGGTAACCTATCGCCGGAGGGCGGAGTGATGAAGACCAGCGGCGTGCACAAGGAGCGTTTCAGCGGCCCGGCTCGCGTCTTCAACAGCGAAGACGACGCCTTCCAGGTAGTGGCGCGGCGCGAAATCCGCCCGGGAGATGTGGTTGTGATCCGCTACGAAGGCCCCAAGGGCGGCCCGGGTATGCGAGAGATGCTGGCGGTGACGGCCGCCATCTCCGGCCAGGGGCTGGGCGAAGACGTGGCGCTGATCACGGACGGTCGCTTCTCCGGCGCTACCCGCGGCTTCGCCGTCGGGCACGTGGCGCCCGAGGCGGCCGTGGGCGGCGCGATCGCCATCCTGCAAGAGGGCGATATCATCACTCTGGACATACCGAACCGGCTGATACGCGTGGAGTTGAGCGAGGAGGAGATACAGCGGCGGCTTGGCCAATGGGAAGCCCCCGCGCCCAGGTACACTACCGGGGCGCTGGCCAAGTACGCCCGTCTGGTATCGTCCGCGGCGCGGGGCGCCGTATGCAGCTAGACCCGCCTGCGGCGGGCCGGCTGCCCTAAAGTCGGCGCCCGCAGACTGCTACGAAATCGGGTTTGCCGCATCTATTACTTTGAACAGAGAGAACAATGAGAGGATCCCACTGATGGAAACGAATCGAGAATATACAGGCGCTCAGATGGTGATGGAAGCGTTCCTGCGTGAGGGCGTGGACACCATCTTCGGCGTGCCCGGCGGCGCCAACCTGCCGCTGTACGACGTCCTCGAGTCCGGAGGCGTCGGGATATCGCCACCCCCCGCCGGCGTGGAGCGGAAGAATTACCCCATCAAGCACTACCTGGTCAAGCACGAGCAGTGCGCCGCCCACGCCGCCGACGCCTACGCGCGGGTGACCGGCAAGGCCGGCGTCTGCTACGGCACCTCCGGCCCGGGCGCCACGAATCTGGTCACCGGCATCGCCAACGCCTGGATGGACTCCATACCGCTGGTCTGCGTCACCGGCCAGGTGATCAGCGCCCTCATCGGGCGCGATGGCTTCCAGGAGGCGGATATCCAGGGAATCACCATCCCCATCACCAAGCACAACGAGCTGGTGCGTGACGTGAACCAGATACCGCGGGCGATGCAGGAGGCGTTCTACATCGCCACCACCGGACGCCCGGGGCCCGTGCTGATCGATATCCCCAGGGACGTCCTTCAGCAGAAGGGCGAGTTCTACTGGAAGGATAAGGTGCAGCTACGCGGGTACAAGCCGTATTCGCAGCCGGACCCAGACGAGGTGGTGAAGGCGGCGGAGCTCATCGCACAGTCGGAGCGCCCGGTCATCATCTCCGGCCACGGCGTCATCATCTCGCAGGCCTACGACGAGGTCCGCGAGCTGGCCGAGAAGGCGAATATCCCGGTGATCACGACCCTTCTGGGCATCAGCGGCTTCCCCGGCACCCACCCGCTCTATCTGGGCATG
>JBGPMY010000182.1:0-4431 GCA_041487235.1 Dehalococcoidia bacterium | reverse complement strand
GCCGGCGACGCAGCCGGCCCACAGCTCCAGGCTGCGCTTCAGGGCCTGGGGCATCCGTCCCCGCGTCACGATGTCAGCGATCGCCAGCCGGCCGCCCGGCTTCAGCACGCGATGGGCCTCCTGGAGGACGCGGTCCTTGTCCGGCGACAGGTTGACGACGCAGTTGCTGATAATCACGTCGATGGAGGCGTCGGGCAGGGGCATCTCCTCCATCTCGCCCTTCAGGAACTCCACGTTGCTCACCCCGGCCTTGCGGGCGTTCTCCCGCGCCAGCGCCAGCATCTCGTCCGTCATGTCCAGCCCGTACGCCTTGCCGCTAGGGCCGACGCGACGGGCCGAGAGGAGGACGTCGATGCCGCCGCCGGAGCCCAGGTCCAGCACGACCTCGCCCTCCTGCAGGTCGGCGATGGCGACGGGGTTGCCGCAGCCCAGGGAGGCGACGACGGCTTCGGGGGGCAGGTCGCGGATCTCGTCCGTCGTGTAGAGGTGGGAGCTGATGCCGCTGGAGTCATCGGCGCCGCAGCAGGCCTCCTCGCCAGCGGGCGCGGCGCTGCGTTCCTGGGCCTTGCGGGCCTGCGATGCGTAGCGCCTGCGCACCTCTTCCTTGATCGTCTGATCGGTTGTCATTGGAACCTCCTTATCGAACGATTTTGATATTCCTCTAAAGTCTGGTCTGACCCACCACGCCCCAACCCCCCAGATTCCCCTTCGGCAAGCTCAGGACAGGCTTCGCGAAGATGCCGCGAACGGTATTTCTTGCGTGCTGGCCGCTCAGAATGACAGCCGCGGATTCGAGCCTCATCTGATCTCGGTCAGGTGCCGCACGGCACCGAGGAGCGCGCGCTGGTTCACCCGGTGGTAGACCCACTGCCCGCGCCGCTGCGACTGCACCAGCCCGGCCTCGCGCAGGACCTTCAGGTGGTACGAGATCGTGGGCTGCGACAGGCCGAACGCCGGCACGATGTTGCACTCGCACAGCTCCCCCGTGTCGGAGATCGACTTCAGGATGCGCAGGCGCGTCTCGTCGGACAGCGCCCTGAACACGGCGGCGGCGTGCGACAGGCGCTCGCGGTCCTCCGGGCGCACCTCGACGGCGTCGCAGCAGGGCGCCTCGGCGGTGGTCGCGGGTCGTAGCTCGGTGGTCATGGTGAGGCCATGATACCTGGGATATAGATGATTGTCAATACTATCCCCTTGACGGCATCACGCCGCCAACGGCCCATGTAAATACGCTTGAGAGCTTCTGGGGTCTCTTGAAGCGGGGTATTAGCGGCGTTTACCACTCGGTCAGCGCAAAGCACTTGCAATCCTACGTTGATGAGTACACATTCAGGTACAACCATCGCTCAGACGAAGTGCCTATGTTCCAGACGATGATTTGCCAGGTCGAGAAGGGTTAATCCTCCGACTGACCTTTCTTAAGGCGTTTTCGAACTGCTTGCGGGTTATCGTCTCCGCCTGACTGCGGCGTGACTTCTTCAAGCTGCTCTTGGCCCACTGACGGCCGCTGTTTTTCGAGTTCACTTTGCACATACTCCCTGATTTTTTTCCTTGCCGTGTTTCCTAGTTCGGTTGCCTTTTTCTCAATCTCATCATGCAAGCCTCGAACCAATGTGACAATCTCAGCTTCGGGTGGGAGCAGCACATATCCGCCCGGACCAGGAACTATCCAGAACAGATCGGTGGATGTGCCTACGCCGGGCGTGATGTCAGCCTTCTTCTTTGCTAAATAAGCAAGCAGGAAAGCCTCATCAAACGGCCAATCTCGATGATATTTGTCAGATATGAATTGCAGATCGGCATGACGCCAGCCGCTGCCAATTGCAGCCCAGCCATCAAGGTCATAGCAAGTCGCCTCACCAGGATCGTCCACGCCGTAGATATGCGCGCCGAATTGATCAACCCCCGTAATTATCGCGGCACTATCCAAGTCTTCTTCGGCCAGTTGCTCCATTAATTTACGGGCCGTCTCCGGCGCAAGGTTTGTTTGGTTGTTCAAGAACGTCCATGCAGACAGCCCAAGTGGGATTAGATATCTCTTCTCCGCACGTTGCCGCCGTAGGGTCGCGAATTCGTCAGCATAAGCTCCCGCTATTTGCTCAACCGTAGGGTTTATGAGTAGGGCGGTTCTGGCCAACGTCCTCGACCGAATAGTGACATGATCTTCGGGCGATCCGGAAATTAGCGCAACAGTATTGGAAGCAAGTTGTAATATCTTAGGTTCAGCCTGTTCATATTCGGTGTCGCCGTACGTAATCAGGCGATCCGATGCACCTACGATCATATTCCCCTCAGTAACTGCCTTGCATATCGCGGCAATGCAAACGGTCATGTGCCTTCTCCCTTGTTCGGGCTTTTCGAGGTCGCCTTATCATAGCGCCGACCCCCGTACCTACGTCAGGGGATAATTGTGATGATTGTCAATATCGCAGCCTCAAAATGTCCGCTTGCTGTGTTGCTCCCTTGCTCCACTGCTGCAGAGGGGCGGCCGGAGCGCGTCTACGGCAGCAGCACCACGCGCCCGAAAACCTGGCGGCTCTCGATGTAGGCGTGGGCCGCGGCCGCCTCCGATAGCGGGTACGTGCGATCGACGACGACCTTCAGGGTGCCGCCGGCGATGTCGTTCAGGTGGCGGTCGATCATGGGGCGCACCCGCTGCGGCTGTCTCATCGCCTCGCCGCCGAAGAAGACGCCCGTCAGCGAGCGGTTCATCTCGCTCAGCTTGCTGACGTCGATGCCCCGTGCCTCGGCCCGCCCGGCGTTGCCGACGCTAATGATCCGGCCGCGATAGTCGGTGCACTCGATGCTCCCCTCCAGCGTGCTGCCCACGGAATCGACCACCAGGTCGACGCCGCGACCGCCGGTCAGCCGGCGCGCCTCCGCCACGAAGTCCGCGCCTAGGTAGTTGATGCCGTGGTCCAGCCCGAACTCCTTCAGCCGCTCCAGCTTCTCGTCGCGGGAGGCGGTGGCCAGCACCGTGGCGCCTGCCCGCTTCGCCAGCTGAACGGCGGCCAACCCCACGCCGCCGGCGCCCGCCTGGATGAGGACGGTCTCGCCCGCCTTGAGATGGCCGAACTCGAACAGGCAGTCGTCGGCCGTGCCGAAGGCGATGGGGACACAAGCGGCGGCCTGCAGCTCTAGCCCCTGGGGGACGAGCCACGTCTGGAACGCCGGCACGGCGACCATTGCCGCGTGCGAGCCGAAGGGCATGATGGCGACGACGGCCTGCCCCACCGTCCGATCCGTCACGCTTGGGCCGACCTGGCGGATAACGCCGGCGCACTGGTAGCCGACGATGTGGGGCTTGGCGGGCATCTCGCCGCCGGCGCGGTTGAGCACGTCGCCGCCCTCGATGCTGATCGCCTTGACGTCGATGAGGACGCCGGACGCGGGGCAGGCGGGATCGGGGACGTCCTCATATCGGAAGACGTCAGGGGCGCCGGTCTGGTAATAGACGGCTGCTTTCATCGAGCGAGTCCTTTCTAGGTGAGGCCAATCGCGTCGGGGTCTGACCCCGACCTACATTACCACGCTGCGAACGTCGCTCGAAGTAGATGCCGCCAGCGCCGCCTCGATGCGCGAACGCAGCTCGTCCAGGCCCCAGCCCTTCAGCGCCGACACCAGCAGCCCGTCTCCCGCCCAGGCCGGCAGCCCGCTAGCCTCCGCTTCTTCCTCCTTCCACCTTCCCTCTTCGTGCGGCAGCAGGTCCGCCTTGTTCAGAGCCGTGAGGCGCGGCCTGTCCGCGACGCCCAACTCCGCCAGCGTCCGCTCCACTGTGCGCGCCTGCTCGGCGGCGTCTGGGTGAGTTATGTCCACCACGTGCAGCAGCAGCGTCGCCTCCTCCAGCTCCTCCAGCGTCGCGCGGAAGGCGGCGATGAGCTGCGTCGGAAGCTTCTGGATGAAGCCGACGGTGTCGGTTAGCAGCGCGGACGCCCCGGAGGGCAGGTGGATGCGGCGGGTGACGGGATCGAGCGTGGCGAAGAGGCGGTCCTCCACCAGGACATCGGCGCCGGACAGGGCCCGCATCAGGGTGCTCTTGCCGGCGTTCGTGTAGCCGACCAGGGAGACGACGGGGACACCCTGCCGCGCGCGCCGTCGCCGGTGCAGCGCCCGCTGCTGCCGCACCTGCTCGATCTGGCGCTTGAGCGAGCCGATCTTCTCGCGGATGATGCGGCGGTCGGTCTCCAGCTGCGTCTCGCCGGGACCGCGGGTGCCGATGCGCCCCTCCAGCCGCTCCAGGTGCGACCACTGGCCGCGCAGTCGGGGCAAGATGTACTGGTGCTGCGCCAGCTCCACCTGCAGCCGCCCCTCGCGAGTGCGGGCGTGCTGAGCGAAGATGTCCAGGATCAGCGCCGTGCGGTCCAGCACCTTGACATCTAGCTCCTTCTCAAGGTTTCGCTGCTGCGACGGCGACAACTCGTCGTCGAAGAT
>JBGPMY010000181.1:0-4459 GCA_041487235.1 Dehalococcoidia bacterium | reverse complement strand
GGACGCTTAGGGCTTGCTGGTAAGCCCCCATACCGGCCAGCTGCCAGGACTCAACGCATTGCCGCCCGATATGGGTCACGACGGTCTGGTCTGTTGCCTCGCGCCAGCGACCGATTAGCTGCAAGGCTCGTTCGAAGTTCGCCTGCCACCCGAGCTGCGAGGTGCTGAATAGAGCCCACCAGCCTGTGCATTCGGGGTCGCCCACCTCGGGTACGGTCTCGTCGGCCTCACGAAAATGCGGGTTCGCCTGCTCGAGCTTCCCTGTCGCCAGGAATTGCGCCCCCAGCCAAAAGTTCGCCCGGGCACGGACGTCCGCAAACCCCTCGTCGCCAATGGCCAGCGCTTCGCGCAATGTGGCTTCGCCCTTGTCGAAGTCATGCGCCCAGAACTCCATCTCGCCACGCCAGCCAAGCGCCATCCCTTCCACGCGTCGGTCGCCCCTTCCCCGTGCACATTCCAGCATCCGGTCGAAGTCAGTGATCGCGCTTCGAACATCCCCAATCGTATAGTTCAACATCCCGCGCTTTTCCGCGATCGATGCGGCCGTCCCGATCGCCGCGCCACCCAACTTCTCCGCAACCTCAATGGCCCGCGCGTAGTAGTCCAGGGCGTCCAGGTTGGCGTAGGAAGCGGCCGCCTTATCGCCGGCCTTATCCAGGTACTCCAGCGCCTTCTCCCAGTCCTGAGCCTCGTACCAATGGTGGGCCAGCGCCTCGTAGTGCTCCGGCAGCCGGTCGGCGTACAGCTCTTCGATGGCGGCGGCCACCAGTCGGTGCAGCGCCTTCCGCCGCTCCAATAGGAGCGTGGAGTAGGCCACGTCATGCGTGAGGGCGTGCTTGAACATGTAAGAGAGCTCCGGGAAGTACGCCTTCTCGTAGATCAGCTCCAGCGACTTCAGATCGCCCAGCAGGTCGTCCACCTTGGCCTCGATGTCGGAGATGCGTTCCAGCAGTCGCACCGTGAACTCTCGCCCGATGACGGACGCCAGCTGGATGGCGTCGCGCGCCTCGCGCTCCAGGCGGTCGATGCGGCTGAGGATCACCTCCTGGATCGTGTCCGGGATGCTAATCTCGTCGATGGGGCGCTCGACGGTGAGAAAACCGTTGCTCTTGCGCAGGACTCCCGACTCCATCAGCGATTTGGTGACCTCTTCGATGTAGAAGGGGTTGCCCTCTCCCTTGCTGGTGATAAGCTGCCGTACCGGCTCCGGAAGCGCGGACACCTGTAGCACTCGCTCCGCTATCGTCGCGCTCTCCTCCGCCGGCAGGTGCCCCAGCGAGATGCGGCTGTGGTACGTGCGCTCGCCGAGGGAATGAGCGTAGCCGGGCCGGTAGGTGAGGACCATGAAGACGGGGGCGGTGGCGACCACGTCCACCAGGGCACGCAGGGCGTCCTCCGACTTTTCGTCGATCCAGTGCAGGTCTTCCACGACGACGGTCAGGATGTGGTTGCGGCTCTCCTGGAGCACCAGGGCCCGCAGGCCGTCCAGGATGCCGGCCCTCCTCACGAGCGGGTCCATCAACACTATGGCCGGGTCGCCGGGGTCGACGTTCAGCAGGTACTTCAGGTACGGCGCCGTGGCTTTGGCGTTCTCCTCCCAGTCGGCGATCCCCTCTTCCACGCGGCGGATGATCTGGGCGTCGTTGTCGCCCTCTTCGACGCCAAAGTTGCGCTTGATGAGATCGCTGATCGGCAGGTAGGGGATCCGCTTGCCGTAGGAGCTGCAGTGGCCTTCCAGCCAGCGAACAGGCTCGTCCAGGATCGAGCGGCGGAACTCCAGAAGCAGGCGCGATTTGCCGAGGCCGGCCTCCCCCGAAACGAAGGCCACGTGCCCCTGGCCCCGCTTTGCCTGCTGGAAGTAGCTTCGCAGGACGCTCAGCTCCTGGGCGCGGCCGACGAAGGGTGTGAGGCCGCGCTCCGTGGCGGCCTGGAAGCGGGTGCGCACCGTCGACTTCTCCCGCAGCGCCTTGTAGGCGACGACCGGCGCGGACTTGCCCTTGACGCTGAGCGGCCCCAGCGGCTCGCACTCGAAGTAGTCCATCACAGGACGGTACGTGTTCTCCGTCATGTACACCGTCCCGGGCTCGGCCAGCTCCTCCATGCGTGAGGCCAGGTTCACGGTGTCGCCCAGGGCCGTGTAGTCCATGTCCAGGTTGTCCGAGATCTTGCCGACGACGACGGGCCCTGTGTTCAGCCCGACCCTGAAGCGGCACTCGATGTCCCGATGCTCGGCGTGTACCTCCTGGGTGTACTCCTGGAGCGCCTTCTGCATCTCGAGCGCCGCGGCAACGCCCCGGCGCGCCGCGTCCTCGTGGGCGATGGGCGCGCCGAACAGCGCCATCACCCCGTCGCCCGTGAACTGGGTCACGGTTCCCTCGTAGCGGTGGACGGCGTCCATCATGCGGGCCAGGCAGCCCTGCATCAGGTCGTACACCCGTTCCGCGTCCAGACGCTCGGACATTGGCGTGAAGCCCATGGCGTCGGCGAACAGGACGGTGACGTTACGCCGCTCGCCCTCCAGCGCCGCGCGGTCACGCAGGATCTTCTCCGCCAGGTGGCGCGGCGTGTAGGAGCGCGGGTCAGGTGCGGCGGCCGCCGTCGGGGCCTTGGACGCTTCCAAGAGCGACTGCCCGCATCCGGCGCAGAAAGCGCTGCCGGGCGGGCTGCCGCGCGCGCAGGTGGGGCAGACGATCCCCAGCTTGCCGCCGCACTGCGTGCAGAAGGAGGCGTCTGCCGGGTTATCGTTTCCGCAAGTAGGGCAGTTCAACGGCTACTATTCCTTTGTGGCGACACAGGCCTACTCCCAGACCACTTCGAACAGGCGTTGTGTGCCCCGACAGGCGCCTACAATGTAACGTCTGTCAGGAGACTGCGCGAGACCAGGGTTCTTGTGGGACTGCTCATACCGTTCAGTCTCGCCTGGAACGCCTGCCACTCGGAGTCTGCCTGCGCCTTCTGGGTGAAGGCAGCGAAGGCGGCCATGTCGTCGAACTCGAGTGCTACAACGAAGCTCCCAGTGTTGGGGCCACCAATCATTGTTTCGGCGGCGCGCCAGCTTACCCCCATCCGTTCTAGGATCTTCTTCGCTTCGGCCACCTCCTTGAGGAACTCCTGGCGCCTCCCAGGGTGCACCTGAAAAATTGAGACATTGCGGATTGCCATGGCTGCTCTCCTTCCCGTATTGGCCTGCCTGGTTCGGTTGGGCTGGTTCAGTCTAACACACACGGTTATTGGCGCTTGGAGCACGTCACGCGGGGCGTCGTTCTCGGTTGCGGAAGGGTAAGGTGTCGGGACCTGGGGCTGGCACGCGCAGGGTCTACCAGATCACTTCGTGAATCCAGTGGCTCCCGGCAAGCCCCTTCAGCTCGACCTCTCGTCCTTTGCCGAACTCGATGTCCCCAGCGCTCTCCACCAGCGACTTCAGCAGCGACGACACGAGAATCTCTCCACCCTTCGCCTGTGAGGCGACGCGCGCCGCTAGGATCACATTCTTCCCGAAGAAGTCCTCATCCTGCTTGATCGCCTCGCCCGTGTGCAGGCCGATGCGGACGCGGATGGGTGCATCTGGGGTTCCACCGACATCCCGACCCGCTCGTGCTGAGGCTCTCGAAGCATGAGCGGGAGATTGAGGCTCCGCTTGGCCATTGCCTGTACGAAGCCCTTCGACAGGCTCAGGGCGAACGGAGGAATTTCGTTGGTCGAACGCCCGTTGGATGCCGATGGCGCACTGGAGAGCGCGGCGGGCGCTCTGGAAGGCGATCATGAAGCCGTCACCCTCGCTCTTCACCTCGAAGCCCCGGTGAGCCTTCACCTGCTTGCGGACGATGGCGTTGTGCTGCCGCAGCAGCTCCAGCCAGCGCTTGTCGCCCAGCCGCTCCGTCATCGCCGTCGACCCCTCGATATCGCTGAACATGATGGTGACGGTGCCGTCCGGCGCGACCGCCTCCGCCGGCAGGTCGGGCTTCTCGACATAGACGGCGGAGGCGACGGCGTCGATGGACGTCTTCAGATCGCTGGCCTCGATCCCCTGCGCCTTCAGCTTCAGCGCCAGGCATCGTTCCACCACCGTCTTCATGCCCAGCTCCTGGCCGGCGTCGAGCGCCTTCTGAAGTAGCGCGAGCGCACTCTGCCGATCACCCGGCCCCTCGCGGAGGAGGAGCATGCCGGCGTACTCCTGTTGGCAGCGGGCCAGGAACGGCCTCGCTCCCATCTTGAGGTTCATCTCCATAGCGTCTTCGAAGTGCTGAGCCGCCTCGTCCCAGCGCGACATGGTAGTAGCCAGGAGGCCCAGGTAGCGCGAAGCGGAGCCGGCGCAGGTTATGCCAGGTATGGTGAGAACGTTTCGGCTGGCGTAGGGCAGGAGCAGGTCGTACAGGACGGCGGCACGGGCAGCGTCGCCGAGGAAAGCGCAGACATCGGCGATGACAGCGATGCCGATGAGCCATAACGCGTTCTGCGG
>JBGPMY010000180.1:0-4462 GCA_041487235.1 Dehalococcoidia bacterium | reverse complement strand
GTCTTGCAGCGCGCCGAGCAGCTGCACCTCAAAGCCGCGTCGCCGCAGCTCCTGCTCAACAAGGTCCGTCACGTGTGACCGTTCGTCAGTGCCCAGGGCGATGCGCAAAAATCACTCCACCAGATGCGGATACGGAAGCTGAAAAACCCTCGTTCACATTATAGAGCAGGCGAGCACCAATACGCCAAATGCGGCCCGCTTGATCTTCGTTCGCTTGCCTCGTCGGACATGGGGCGGAACCAATTGATAATGCGTACAGGCGTATACTTACTTTCTTAGGGAAATCTCTTGACATCGATTTACTAATGATGTTCTAATAGCAGATGGCAGCTCTATGGCAGCAAGAAGCACCGCGAGGAGCGCAGACATGAGCACCGAAACCCGCAAACAGACTACTGACCGCTTTTTCGACGCCATCCTGGAACGACAGGCCAGTGTTTTCGACGCAGTCCGCAGTAACAGCGAGCGCAACCACCGCTTCGCCCGTAGCCTCATCGAGGGCGCCCGCCAGGGCAGCCGCGACTGGACCATGGTCGGCCAGCGCTGGCTGACCAACCCGACCGATGTCGTGGGCGTCTACGAGGCGATGTCCGAGGCGGTCGGCAACTCCCAGACGCGGGCGCTCGCCCTGACCCGCGAGTGGATCGAGGACGTCGTCGAGTCCCAGCGCGAGAGCCGCGAGGTGCTGCGTCGGGGCTTCGGCGACTGGCGGGAGGCGATGGAGCGGGTTCAGGCCAACGCCCCATCGTTCCTGCGCCGTGGCGGCTGGGCCCGTCGCAACGAAATCCAGCCAGTGCCCGCCCGCGAGAAGTAGCCCTCGGTGCCCGTAGGGGCGCAGCATGCTGCGCGTTCCCGCTAGACACGCTGCCGCCGTCGTCTCATCCGCCGCGCCCGCCGTTGCCTAAAGGGGCAGCGCTGGCATTCCGCTACCCGCATGACTCCGGCGCCGGCCCGCCGATGCTGCCGGCGTACGTCGCGATATCCTCTCCCGCGGACACGCGCACGCGGTTCAGGGCGAAGGGGATCTGCGGGTCCTGAGTGATGCTGGACGGCCCGGCCAGCAACGCGCCTTGGTACCCCGCCTCTCGCAGCATGGAAACGACCTCCTGCTGCCGTTGCTCGCTGCCGGAGCGGAACGGCTCGCCGGACGGATAGACCAAGAACTTCACGGGCTTGCCGATGTGCTCCTCCAACGACGCCTTGGAGGCGGTCACCTGCTCTCTGACCGTCGCGTCGTCTGAGGTATTCAGGTCGACGTGCGAGACGGTGTGCGACATGAACTCCATCCCGCCGTCAGCCATCTCCTTGATGTCCCCCCACGTCATGTAGACACCGTTATCGCCGATGAAGCCGGTGATAACGGCGAAGGAGCCGGCGAAGCCGCGCGCCTTCAACATCGGGAACACCTGGCTGTAGTGGTTCTCGTACCCGTCGTCGAAGGAGAGAATGATGGGCCTCGCAGGCAGGGCGGCCTCGCCGTGAATCGCCTCGAACAGCTGCGCCATGGTGACGGTGGTATACCCCGCGCACTTCAGGTAGTCCAGCTCCTTGGCGAACTCCGCCGGAAGCACGTTGGACGCCGCCCGGTAGATATCGTCCGGCGGCGTGGGCGAGACGTCGTGGTACATCAGGATCGGCAAGTCAAACGGCTCGGTGACGGGCGTGCCACTCGGCGTTTCCGGCGGCTTCGTAGGCGCGCTCGTGGGCGGCACCAGCACCTGAAGAGTCGCGGTCGAGTCCAGGGCGCTTCCGCTGCCGCCGGAGCAAGCGGCCGCGAAGAGGACGAGCGCGACCAGAAGGACAGCCGCGAACAAGAGGCGACCACATGCGCCGAATTCTCGCAGCAACAGTCTGCCGGTCACGATGCCCATGATATTGCATCTGCGCCGCCGGGGCAGAGCGGCGCGGCCTCGCGACATATGTCCGGAACCTTTTTCTGCCCGCCAACGTTGTCATTGCAGGTGACTCACTATGTGGCGTATCGCGCTGCTGCTCCTTCCCCCGGCCGCTCTCTTCGCGCTTGCCTGCGGGGATGGCGAGGAGGCACAAGTCGACGAAGCTTTGCGCACGGCAAGTCCAGCAGTCGCGTCTCCGGCCGCTGGGGCAACGAGATCGCCCGAACCTACTGTGTCTACGGCTCCTGAGCCGCGGCTGCCCACCTCCGTCGTCCTCAAAGGCGGCACTCCCAGCTCCGTGGCAGTCAACCCAGACACCAACCGCATCTACCTGACCTACATCGACATCGACGTGCTTTCGGTGATCGACGGTGAAACTAGCGAGATTACGGGGACGATCCCGCTCCCTCCTGGCGGGGCGCACACGGTCGCGGTAAATCCGGCGACGGACAAGGTTTACCTCACTAACCCGGGCGCCAGCAGCGTCTCCGTCATCGACGGCACAACTAATGGAGTCGTGGCCACGCTGGCTCTCGATACGCGTCCCGCCAATCTTCCACTCGCCGCTATAGCAGTCAATCCCCTCACGAATCGCATCTATACGTCGTGGCAGGACCCTCTGGGCCGAGGGCTAGCGGTCATTGATGGCGAAACCGACACGCTGATCGCCACCGTCAATCTGGATGGCGTCGCCCATCTTCTGGCGGTGGACACCGGCGCCAACAGCGTCTTCGCGGCCATCGAGTTCACGGCCCAGCACATGACAGTCTGCCCTGAGGTCCCGTTCAAGCTACTGGCGGTGATCGATGGAAACAGCAACACCGTAGTCGAGTGCGTCGGCATGGACCCGGTGTGGAACGGCGCCTTCGCCAGCGACTCTGACGCTAAACGACTGTACCTGTTCTCCGGCAGCGGGCAGTACCCGCAGTACAGCAGCACGATCTCCATCATCGACTCGTCCACACACGGGACGCTGGCGACGGCGGTCTTCCCGCAGTCCACATCCGCAGGTGTGGCGGTGAATCCGCGCACCCAGCGGGTCTATCTGGCCGTGACTGATTGGCCCGACGGGGCAGCGAATCCAGGCCAGACCCGACGCCTCCTGGCCGCCGACGCTGAGACCCTCGACATCATCTCGAGCCAGCCTCTCGATTCCAAGCCTACGGCGATCGCCGTAGACCCGCAGACGGACACAGTCTACGTGGCGACGGCGGACAGAACGCTGCACGTGATCCCGGATAGCCCGTAGGCGTAGGGGCGCGGCATGCTACGCCCCTACCGCCGCGCCGCCGCCGTCTCCACAGCCTTCTTCTCGAAGACATACTCGCCGGCGGCGGCTTGCCCGGCGGCTAGGTAGTCCACGAGTGCTATAATTCAGGCACGGAAAGCGGCAGATGAAGTCATACATCTTCAGAGTCGAGCTCACTCAGGACGAGGACGGAAGGTGGGACGCCGCCGTACCGATCCTACGAGCTTGTTACAGCTGGGGAAACACGCAGGAGGAAGCGCTGGCGAACGTCCAGGACGCCGTCAGATGCTGCGTCGAGGACATGATCGCCCACGGTGAGCCACTGCCGGACGAGGTCGAGGTCATCGACGCGCCCGTGGCCAGTGTCACCGTTTGAGCCCTGAACTCAGGAACGTTCGCGCCCGCCAGATACTAGCCGCTCTGGAAAGAGATGGTTTCCGCCGCACCCACCAGACCGGCAGCCACGTGACGTACCGCCGCGGCGATCGCAAGGTGATGGTGCCGGTTCATTCTTCAGGCGCTACAATCCCTATCGGCACTGTTCGTCGCGTGGTGGCCGACGCAGGCTGGGACGACGAGGACCTGCGCCGCCTCAAGCTGACCAAATAGCCGGGGTCGCCCCTACCGCCGCGCCGCCACTGCTTCCACCGCCTTCTTCTCGAAGACGTACTCCCCGTCCGCGTAGTCCACCAGGGCCGCGTCGCCCTCTGCGAACTCGCCGGCCAGGATGCGGCGCGATAGCGGGTTGGCCACTCGCCGCTCGATCGTCCGGCGCAGGGGCCGCGCGCCGTACACCGGGTCGTAGCCCTCTCGCACCAGCGCCTCCTTGGCGGCGTCCGTCAGCTCCAGCCCCACCTTGCGATCGGCCAGGCGCTCCCGCACGTCCTTCAGCAGCAGCTCGATGATCTGCTTCAGGTCGTCCTCCGTCAGCGGGTCGAACACGATGATCTCGTCGATGCGGTTCAGCAGCTCCGGGCGGAAGGTCTGGCGCAGCGCCTTCTCCACGTCCGCCTTCATGCTCTCCCTCTCCGACTTCGTGGGCTTGGCGGAGGGCACGAACCCTATCGTCGGGCGCTGGAACTCCGCCGTGCCCAGGTTGGAGGTCATGATGACCACCGTGTTGCGGAAGTCCACCGTGCGCCCGTGTCCGTCCGTCAGGCGGCCGTCCTCCAGTATCTGGAGCAGGACGTTGAACACCTCCGGATGCGCCTTCTCGATCTCATCGAAGAGAATCACGCGGTAGGGCCGGCGGCGGACGGCTTCCGTTAGCTGGCCGCCTTCGTCGTAGCCCACGTAGCCGGGGGGCGAGCCGATCAAG
>JBGPMY010000179.1:0-4484 GCA_041487235.1 Dehalococcoidia bacterium | reverse complement strand
GGGCGGCGATGAGTTCAGCATCATCATGCCTGGAACGGATAAGCGTGGCGCTTTCTCCCTGGCCCGCCGCCTGTGGGAAGAGCTGGAGCAGACGCCCATGTTCGAGAAGGAAAGCAAATACGTTATGGTGACGGTCTCCATTGGCGTCTCCGGCTTCCCGTGGGGGGGCGAAGACCTGGATGAACTGATCCAGTGGGCGGACGCCGATATGTACGCCAACAAAGTGTCGCGCCGCTTACCAAAGGAGACTGTTGCGGCGCAGCGCCAGAACGACATCGATTCCCTGCCGGAGGACCACGTAGTCGGGATATAGTGAGGCACGCATTGCAGACACTGTTGGGCTGGGCAACCTTTTGGAAACTTATCCCAAGGAGACGCGACCGCAGCCGCGGCCGCCGCGACGGCCGGCGCCCTTCACGGCTATTGGTGGCCTTCCTGGCTCTGCTGACCGCCGCCGGCCTCTCAGCCATCGCCACATTCTTCGGCCTGGCGCTCGCCATCCTGGGCCTTGCGCTGATACTCATCTTCGCCATCTGGCAGTTATCTCGCGGCGCCCGTAAAGAGCAAGGCTCGTTTCAAGCCCGGCTGGACGAACAGGCCAGCCATTACCAGTCGGTGATCGATGTGCTCTGCAGCGCGCTGGACCTTAGAGATAGCGTCACCATCGGTCACTCCAAGAAGGTGTCGCAGCTGGCCTCCGTGCTGGCCTGGCAGATGGGTTTGCGTAAGGAAGACGTGCGCTTGGTGGAGAAGGCGGCGGTCCTGCACGACATCGGCAAGATGGGGCTGGACCAGGACGTTCTCTCCAATCCTGGAGCATTGACGGACCGAGAGTGGGCGGAGATGAAGCGCCACCCAGAGATGGGGCACCGCATACTGAGCGAAATAGGCATTCTGAAAGACGCCGCGGAGATCGTCCTCTCCCACCACGAGCGGTTCGACGGCCAGGGCTATCCTCACGGCCTCGTAGGGGAACAGATACCCCTGGGCGCACGCATCTTCGCCGTCGTGGACGCCTACGCTTCCATGGTCACATACAGGCCCTACCGTAAGGTGATGCCACACGAGATCGCGGTGAAGGAGATCGTGCGTAATTCACTGTCGCAGTTTGACCCCGAGGTTGTGCGGGCCTTCTTGGAGGCCGAGAAGCGCGGGCTGCTGCAGCCCAAGCAGGAGGACGGCTGGGGGAAAGACGTGCAGCTCCCAGTGCCCAGTGAGGTGTGATCGTGATTGGTAAGGCGGGTATGGCCGCCGAGATCGGCGCCGGCTTCGTGAATTCGCTGGGCGAAGGGCCGTCGCAAGGCGTAATCGTGGAGCTGGTCATGGACAGCCACAGCGTCGTCGGCCAGATACCGCATCGCGGCGCCCCGAGGCGGCTGGTGGACGTCCTCAACACGATAGACGGTGGCTTCCTGGTCATCTCCGCCGGCGAGCTGCGAGATCCCTTCCGCCCGGAACAGCCGCCGCGAGCCTTCGCCGCGGCGCAGGTTCACCGCGACGCCATCCTGTTCGCCGTGCCGCGGGGTGGGACACCCTTCTCCGGAAGCCCGCTAGAGGCCGTGGCTAAAGCGCCATTTCCCGCTACGATCGTGCTGCCCGGTTTCGAGATCACGGGCAACGTCTTCCTTCTGCCGGGCGCTGATCCGGTGTCCGCGCCGCTGCTGGCCAACCGTCACTTCATCCCCATGACAGACGCCACCATTGCCGCCTCACAGGGTAGAGATATGGCGCGGCAGGAGCCCCTGGTCATCGTGAACCTGACGCGCGCGCTTTTCTACGCTCCGAACACGACCAAGGGCTGAGTTGGCCCATCGCGGTAACGCGCGATTCGGTGGGCGGACCAGACGCCGCTAATCCCTCCCTCTGAAAGTAGGGGCGACCTTCAGGTCGCCCCCGTCGCTCTGGAGGCCTGAAGGCCTCCGCTACGTTCACGACCGTCCGTCCTTATGGAGTGTTGCACCAGCGCGCGAGAGGGAGAAGGCGCGTCCGGTTCAAATGTCGTCTCCCAGCTCGGCGCCGAGCTCCCTGGCCCAGCGCTCGATGCCGCCGAAGCGCGTCCTGCGGAACTCCTCAGCGTAGCCGAAGCCAGTGCGCCGCCCGATGGACGCCGCCCAGGCCTTGATCTGGGCCTCGATCACCGGCCGGAAGTTCTTGGGGTCGGCGTCCCGCAAAGGGGGAATCTCCAGCCCGGAAGCGGCGAGCTGCGTTTGCAGGTCCATGACCGTCATCTCCATCTGGCACCTGTGGGCGAAGAGGGCCTCGATCTTGCGGTCGATGTACTGCGAGATGTCGACGACTTTGTTCACGTCGCGCGGCGACTTGGCGAAGAAGTAGCGCTCGCCAACGTAGTGCGGCGCCAGCCCCTCGTCGCGTTGTTCTGGGTGGTAAAGAGGGAAGTGGGAGAAGCTGGCGGCCTCCGTGGCCGCCCAGGCCACGGCGCGGTGGTCCTGGTGCTCTTCGTACGGTGTGTAGGGGTCCCAGGTGAAGACGATGTCCGGCCGGTGTTTCCGAATGGCTCGCATGCAGCGCTCCCGCAGCTCGTTAAGCGGCGTTTCGCTCAGGCGCCCGTCCTCATACCCCAGGAACTCGATCTCCGGGCTCGCGCCCAGCACTCTCGCCCCGGCGCGGGCCTCCTCCCGACGCGCCTCCGCTGTGAACTGGGCGCTCCAGTCCGGCGCCAGGGTGCCGCGCTCGTTGTTGGTGGCGATCACCTCGCGGACTTCGTAGCCCAGTTCCGCCATCTTGGCGATCGTGCCGCCGGCCATGAACTCCATGTCGTCCGCGTGCGCGACGATGACGAGGACGCGCTTAGTCATGTCTCGACTGCGCCGCCGGCGGCGGCCGCAGTACTCGCCTCACAGAACGCCTTCAGCCCGTCAATGTCCTTGCGCATCTGCCGCTTCGCCATAGTCACGAACAGCGGGCTAAGCGGCCTAAATAGCTGCGATAACACCGGCATGCCCGGCCGCCACCGGGCGTACAAGTACGCCCTGGTCGTGCCGCCCGACAGCGCCTCGGCGCCCGTCGTTATGTAGGTGTCGCTCATCAGTCGCGACATCCACGTCTTGTCCCAGATCTTCTCCGTCTTCCGGTGACCCGCCTCGTCGATACCCACCGTTAGGTGCACCGCCTGCGAGCCGCCCGTGTGAACGCAGCGGTACACCTCGCCTAGCCGCCCGGTCTCGCCCTGGATGTGGTCCAGCTGCGTGAGCGTGACCGCCCACTGATTGACCTTATCCAGGTCCATCATCGCCCCCCACACCACATCCAGCGGCGCGTCGATATCGGCTGTCACGGCTATCAGGGCGTCTGCCTCCGTCAGGAAGAACTGGCGCTGCTCGGCGTGTTGCTCACGCAGCGGCGCCAGGTCCAGGCAGACGTACTCGATCTCGCCCACGTCGTCGTACCTCTCCCGGCCCTCCAGGCGAGGCAGGCTGGAGTTGAGCGCCCCTTGCGCGGTATATCCCTTGGTCAGCAGCAGGTACTCATGGAGCGGAACGCTGTTCTTGAGCAGCCGGTGTGCCACGACAATGTCCGGGCCGATGAGCTCCGTGCGCGGGCCGATCTTCTGGGTGTCGAACTCGCCGGCGTGCACGACGAACTTCAGCTTGAGATCGCCCGTGCGTGAGCAGGCGCCGCACGGACAGTTCGACCGCGAGGCAATGTCCATCGCCCCGTCACAGAAGTCCTCGTACAGCGCTCGCACGTGATCGACGAGGTCGTCCACGGGCTCGCGCCCGGGGCGGTAGAAGAAGATGCAGTCCCCTTCGATGTTCGCCAGCTTCCAGCGGTCGCGGTTGCACTTAAGCAGCGAGTTGAAGAGGTGGCTCGTGATCTCCTTGGCGTGCTCAATGCCCACGCCGGTCAAGAATGCCGTGTAGCCGCCGATATCGGCCAGGATGAACGTTCCTTCGGTTGCCATTAGCTCACTTCCTTCAGCAGCGCCAGCGACGCGCTCCTGATTATACCCTCCGCCTCCGGCGGGCAGAACGTGATGCCGGACTCGTAGCCGCCCTCCTCGTACGCCTCCGGCGGGATGACGTAGCCGATGTAGTCGTTGGCGTAGCAGGCCACGAAGAGGTCCTGGATGCCGCTCGCCGAACGAATCGAGGTGGACATCTCGACGAAGAACTCGCCCGGCAAAGCCAGCAGCGCCAGCCCTTCGCCCAGCGAGATCGCCTGCAGCTCCGTGCGCTGGGTGTCCTGCTCCGGCCGGCGGCGCGCCCAGGCCGCCGCCCAGCGCTCGTTCTGCGCGCGTGTGAGCTGCGCCATGACCTCTCGCCGCTTCGGCGTGCCTTGCTTCAGCCCAGCCGCCTTCGCTTCCAGCTCTGCGCTGCGCGAGGCGTACTCGTCGTCGGGCATGAACGTCCGCAGCGGCAGCTCGATCTCTCGCCGCGCGACCTTGAGCCGTGGCTGGACGATGCGCCCCGGCGCCGGCCTCTCCGGGAACTCGTCCCAGCGGATGTTGTGGCCTCGCTGGCCCG
>JBGPMY010000178.1:0-4512 GCA_041487235.1 Dehalococcoidia bacterium | reverse complement strand
CCGAGGAGCAGGCCCGCCTCTGGGAGACCGTCCGGGCGGGCGGGCACTGGCAGGGCGAGATCGAGAACCGGACGAGAGGCGGCGACTCCTACTGGATCTTCACCTCGGTCTCGCCCATCAGATCGGACGGGGGCGCCATCACTCACTTCCTGGGCATGGGCCTGGACATCACCCAGCGCAAGCGAGCAGAGGAGGCCCTGCGCCGTAACGAGGAGCACTTCCGCTCCCTCATCGAGGACGGCTCGGACGTAATCGTAGAGCTGGACAACACAGGCGCGATCCGCTACGTCAGCCCCTCCGTGAGGCGCGTGTTCGATTACGACCCGGAAGAGGTCATGGGTCTAGCCGTGTTCGACTTCGTCCACCCGGACGATTTGCCGGCCGTCCTACAGGCCTTCCGGCGCACGGTCTATGGCCCCAACCTGGATATCTCAGTCGAGTACCGGGTGCGGCGTAAGGACGGGTCCTGGCGCACGGTTGAGTCCATGAGCAGGCCCCTCGCCGACGGTTCGGCGATCGTGGTCAATTGCCGTGACATTACGGAGCGCAAGCAGGCGGAGGAGGCGCTGCGGGACAGCGAGGCGAAGTTCCGCGCGCTGGCCGAGATGTCTTCAGCGATAATCTCCATCATTCAGGGTGAGAAGATGGTCTACGTTAATCCAGCGGCGGAAGCCATCGGCGGCTACACGCAGGAAGAACTGTTGGCGAGGCCCTTCTGGGAGACCCTGCCCCCCGACTGGCAGGAGGAGACAAGACAGCGCGCGCTGGCCCGCCAACGAGGTGAAGACGTTCCCACCAGGGTGGAGGTCAAGATCATCACCAAGAGCGGCGAGGAGCGCTGGCTGGAGCTGACGGCAGGTTTGATCGAGTACGGCGGCGCGCCGGCGGTGCTGGCAACAGCGTTCGACATAACCGATCGCAAGCGCGCCGAAGAAGCGTTGCGCCACAGCGAGGAGCGCTACCGCATTCTGTATCGGGAAAATCCCTCCATGTACTTTACGGTGGATGCGCAGGGTACCGTCCTGTCCGTGAACCAGTTTGGGGCGGAGCAGCTCGGCTACACGCCGGAGGAGCTGGTGGGAAGGTCTGTCCTGGATGTCTTCTACGAGGCCGACAAGGACTCCGTGCGAGAGCAGCTGCAGGCGTGTCTGGAACGCCCTGGGGTGGTAGCTGACTGGGAGTTTCGCAAGGTCCACAAGAGCGGGCGTATCGTCTGGGTGAAGGAGGCCGCCCGCGCCACCCGCGACGCCGAAGGGAACACTATCGTCTTGATCGTGTGCGAGGACATCAGCGAACGAAAAGCGTCGGAGGACGCGCTCGTGGCCAGCGAGGAACGCTATCGCAATCTCCTTGACAGCTACCCGGACGGCGTCTCCGTGATCGTCGATGGCAAGATGGTATACGTCAACCCGGCCGTGTGCGAGATGACTGGGCACGCCGCCGAAGAGATTCTCGGCACGCCTGCCGAAGAGTTCCTGGTGCCAGAGGACAGGGAGCGCGCTGGGCGGCGAATCCGCGAGCTGGCGCATGGGGCGCCGACCAGTCCTTCGACGTACGAAATCGTGCGCAAGGATGGCAGCACCGTCCCCGTCGAGATAATGTCCCGGGCGATCACTTACGAAGGATCGCCCGCACTGCTAGGCGTTCTGCGCGACATCACCGAGCGCAAGCGGGCCGAGGAGGCGCTGCGCGAGAGCGAGACTCGGCTGCGGGCCTTCGCCGCCGCCGTGCCGGACGTCTCGTTCATACTCGACGAGGAGGGACGCTACGTCGAGGTTCTGGCGCAGCCCCAGACGGAGAGCCTGCTGTACGCCAACGCCGAGGAGCTGAAGGGGCGGCTGCTCCATGACGTCCTGCCCAAGAGGAGCGCCGATCTCTTCCTCTCGGTCATCCGCAAGACGATCGAGACCGAGGAGCCGCAGACGCTGGAGTATGCCCTGGCCGTGCAGGCGGGCAGGCACTGGTTCGAAGGGAGAACGGCGCCTCTGCCGCTGGCCGGCGGTCCGCGAATGGTCGTCTGGGTGGCCCGAGATATCACCCAGCGCAAGCGCATGGAGGAGGCGCTGCAGACGCTGCGCGAGGAGCTGGAAAGCAAGGCAGATCTGGCAGCGGAGCGAGGGCGCCGCTTCGGCCTCAGCTTCCGGGAGCTGACGATCCTGCATCTGGTGGTTAGCGGCAGGTCTGACAGAGAGATCAGCGTCATCCTGGGGATCAGGCCGATGACGGTGAGCAAGCACGTCGGCAACATCCTCAAGAAGATGGGCGCCTCCTCTCGCACGGCAGCCGGTGTCAGCGCCTGGCGAGAGGGACTTATCAACTAATACGCCCGTCCACTACCTAATTCTTGGTATTGACGGGGCCGCCGCGCTGGCGGAGCATTGCTACAGAGCCAGCGGTCTTTGGCGCACCCCCAAAGGCCCTTTGCCGCGATGTCGCCGCACCTCTCTTGGCTCGCCTGAAGCGGGGGCCTACAAGCCCCCGCTTCAGGTCATAGTGGGGCCACCCTTCGAAGCGGCGGCAGCGATGGGCCAAAGACAGAACCATCTCCGCGGTCCCCGTCACCGGCGTTATAATACGGGCGAGCAGACGACCCGGCCTCCGCAATCTCCGAGGGAGCCGCTAGCCCGTGACCACGCCCCTCAGGCGACAGTACCTCGATATCAAGCGACGCTACCCCCACGCCATCCTCTTCTTCCGCCTCGGCGATTTCTACGAAACGTTCGACGGGGACGCCGAGACGGTCTCCCGGGAGCTGGAGATCACCCTCACGTCGCGGCCGGTGAGCAAGGGCCAGCGAGTGCCGCTGGCGGGTATACCACATCACGCCCTGGACTCCTATCTGGCAAAACTCATCGCCAAAGGCTACAAGGTGGCCATCTGCGAACAGATGGAGGAGCCGGGCAAAGGCAAGAAGATCGTGCACCGGCAGGTGGTGCGCGTGGTCACCCCTGGCACCCTCGTCGAGGAGAACCTCCTGGCGTCGGGCGCCAACAACTACCTGGCGGCCCTAGCGCCGCCTCCGGTCGGGAGCGAGGCGGGAGCGTCCTGCGGGCTGGCGTACGTCGACGTGTCCACCGGCGAGTTCGCCTGCCTGCAGGCCGACGCCGAGACGATCGCCGCCGAGCTGCAGCGCCTGCGGCCGGCGGAGCTGCTGCTGCCGCCGGGCGCCTCGCCGCCGGGCGGCCTCACTGCCACGCTTACGCCGATCGCTGCGCTCGACGAGGAGACGTCGCTGCAGCGGCTGGTCGATCACTTTGCGGTCGGCTCTCTGGATGGAGTTGGCCTGGGCGGCCAGACGCTGGCCGCCGCCGCAGCGGGCGCCATCGTCGTCTACCTGCAGGATAACCAGCCCGCCGTCCTGGGACACATCGTGCGCGTCTCCTGCCAGCAGGAGGGCGCGTTCATGGCGCTGGACTCCAACACCAGGCGCAACCTGGAGCTGTTTCAGCCCCTCTACCCGGACTCGCTTCGAGATGCTGCCTGGAGCGGGGCCAAGCATTCGCAACCCCAGACGCTGCTGTCTGTGCTGGACTGCACGAAGACGGCCCTGGGGGCGCGACTGCTGCGGAGGTGGCTCGGCCAGCCCCTGCTCGATGTGGCCGCGATCCAGGAGCGGCAGCGACACGTGCAGTTCTTCTTCCATTCCGCCGTCCGGCGGGGACAGACGATGTCGCTTCTGGCCAGAGTCCCGGACCTCGAGCGGCTGATCGCGCGTGTGTCCAGCGCCGCCGCGACGTCGCCGGGCGCGACGGCGCCCCGGGACCTCGTCTCGCTACGTCGGGGCCTGGAGGTCCTGCCCGCCCTGAAGGAGGCGCTGCAGGCACCCGGCCCGGGCGGCGAGAAGGATGCGGTCGATGATCTGATCGCCGGCCTGCACCCCTGCGCCGAGCCCGCGCAGCTCATCGCCTGGGCCATAGCCGATGACGCGCTGGAGGGCGCCGTAATCCGGCCCGGCTTCAGCGAAGACCTGGACTCGCTGCGATCGACGGCGCGGGACGCCCGCCAGGTGCTGGCGGAGTTGGAGCGGCGGGAGCGCGAGCGCACCGGGATCAAGTCGTTGAAGGTGGGCTACAACCGGGTCTTTGGCTACTACATAGAGGTCTCCAAAGCCAACGCCAAGAGCGTGCCATCAGACTACCAGCGGCGGCAGACGCTGGTGGGCGGCGAGCGCTACACCATGCCGGAGCTGCGGGAGCACGAGGACCGGCTGCTGAACGCCCAGGAGCGGCAGCAGGAGCTGGCGCAGTCGCTGTTGCGGCAGGTCTGTGTCCAGGTGGCGGCGCACGCGCCCCGCGTCCTGGAGACGGCGGCGGCGGTGGCCCTGGTGGACGTCTGCTGTTCGCTGGCGGAGGCGGCGGCCAGCCACGGCTACGTGCGGCCTACAGTGGACGATGGCGACGAGATCGTTATCCAGGACGGCCGCCACCCTGTGGTGGAGCGCATGCTGCCGGCAGGCGCTTTCGTGCCCAACGACGCGTACCTGTCGAACGGGGAAGCGCAGGTTGTCGTGCT
>JBGPMY010000177.1:0-4531 GCA_041487235.1 Dehalococcoidia bacterium | reverse complement strand
CCACGGCGATGAACGAGCGCCTGGGCGACAAGCGCTGGCTGGAGCTTCTGCGGGAGCACAACGCCATCGTGCGGAAGCAGGTGAAGGCGCACGGCGGCTTCGAGGTGAAGTCCCAGGGCGACGGCTTCATGCTCGCCTTCCAGAGCGGTCGCCGCGCGCTGGAGTGTGCCATCGACATCCAGCGGGCGCTGGCGGATCGCAACGAGAGACCGGGTAGGGGCATCCTTCCAGGGAAGGACGCCCCCACGGCGGTGGAGATCCGGAGTGCGGATGGCAATCAAGAAGGCGAGCCTGGTGCGGGTCGTTCGCGAACGACCCCTACACAGGCGGAACCAGGGCCACGGGCGATTGAACCGATCAGCGTCCGCATGGGGCTGCACACAGGAGAGGTCATCAAGGAGGGGGACGACTTCTTCGGTAAGCACGTCAACCTGGCGGCGCGCATCGCGGCGCAGGCTCAGGGCGGCGAGATACTGGTCTCCTCGCTGTTGAAGCAGCTCACGGACAGTGGCGGGGAGATGGAGTTCGGCGAAGGGCGGGAGTTGGCGCTGAAGGGGCTGTCCGGCAAGCACCGGGTGTTCCCGCTGGCGTGGTAGAGGGAACCGGGCGTCCGTCGCGTGCACCCTTGACTCTTGTGGTCACATCTCTTACCATGTGGTCACGATGACCGAAGTAAGCGTGCGCGAACTGAAGGGCCACCTGACTCACTACCTCCGCCGGCTGGAGCAAGGGGAGCAGTTCACGGTAACCAGGCGGGGCAAGCCGGTGGCCCTGCTGGCCGGCCTGACGGCAGATGTCTCGGCGATGCAGGCGATGCGACCACTGGTCGCCAAGGGGGTCGTCTCCTGGGCCGGGCGGAAGCCGGCGATCACCCGGCGTAGAGCGCGGCTTCGGGGCGAAGGTCCAACCATCTCCGAGATGGTCCTTGAGGATAGGCGCTGATCCTCTATCTGGACACCAGCAGTCTGCTCAAGCTCCTCCTCGAGGAGCCCGGCTCGGCGACCATCACAGCATTAGCCGACGCGGCCGAGGTTCTCGCGAGTTCCCGTATCGCATACGCCGAAGGGCGGGCGGCTCTCGCCCGCGCCCGGCGAGCGCAGAGGTTGACGGACACGTCTCATCGCGCGGTAGTCGCCGCCTTCGAAGATCTGTGGACGGGCTTTGCCGCGGTGGAGGTGTCGGAAGCGGTCGTGCGTCAGGCCGGTGACCTGGCGGAGCAGCACGCTCTGAGGGGATTCGACGCCATTCATCTGGCTTCCGCCCTCGTTGTGCAGCGGCAAAGCAGCCATTCCGTGAGCTTCTCCGCCTGGGACGAGACGCTTATGGGGGCGGCTCTAGTGGAGGGTCTTGCGACGACGTAACCTTAGCCGTAGGAAAACTCGCGGAAGAAGTGCCGCATCGCCTCCGGGGCCGGCCGCTCCTGGAAAAGCACCTCGTGCAGCGTCTCCAGCAGGTGCACCGCTAGCTCTCTGCCCTCTATCAGCTCCTTAGCCGCCCTACAAGCGCCGACGCCCTCCACCGTATTCGTGCGCAGGAAGTGGCGCCAGTCGCCGCCGGTGCCCAGCTCCTCACCCAACCTCCGGTTGCGGCTGTGCTCGCTGTATCCGGTGGTGACCAGGTCGCCCAGGCCGGCCAGCCCGTAAACGGTATCGCGCTGGCCGCCGAGAGCGCCACAGATGCTGGACATTTCGTCCAACGCTACGCTCACGAGGAACGCTTTGGTGTTAGCGCCGTGGCCCAGGCCATCGCAGATGCCCAGGGCGATGCCGTAGACGTTCTTGAGGGCGGCGCACAGTTCCAGGCCGCACAGGTCGGCGCTCGTCGCCACTTTCAGGTGCTCGTTCTGGAGGACGCTCTGCACCCGCCGGCAGGCGTCGGCGTCCTCGAAGGCGACGATGACGGCCATCGGGGCGCCGCGCGCCATCTCTATGGCGATGGCTGGGCCCCCCATGCTGCCGATGGACCTGAGTATCTGCTCGCCCAACTCCTGCGACAGCACCTGGCTCATGCGGCGGTGGCTGCCGCCCTCCAGCCCTTTGGCGACGTTCAGCAGGACCTGGCCGGGCTGCACATGGGGCGCCATATCCCGGGCCAGCGCGCCTACGACCTGCGAGGGAACGCTGATGATCGCCACGCTCGCTTCGGCGAGCGCCTCCGCCAGCCCCCAGACCGGCTCGACGCTCTTGTGCAGGGAGACGCCGTCCAGGTATTTGCTGTTCAGGCGCGAGCGGCGGATCTCCTCCAGCACATCGGTCTCGATGCTCCACAGGAGGACGCGGTGGCCGTTGCCGGCGATGACCTGGGCCAGAGCGGTGCCCATGTTGCCGGCGCCCAGGATGGCGACGGTTTCCATGTGCTCTTCGAAAGATGCCTAATCGAAGCGGAACGTTGTCATGTCCCGCGCTGTGAGGACGTTGTGCAGGCCGTCCGTCGCCGGCTCGCCGTTGAGATGCGTGAGGACCATTGTGGTCTCTGGCGAGATGCGCTTCCGGATCATCTTGATGTCGTCCAGCCCCATGTGCTCTGGCCCGCCTCCTTCGCTGTAAGTGCAGTCCACCACCAGCACATCGGCGCCGTCCGCCAGCTCGAAAATCTCCTCGCAGAACATCGTGTCACCCGTGTACGCTATCGTCTTGCCGTTAATCGCGGCGCGGTAGCCGAACGCTTGCATGCTGTCCTTCACGTGGTTCATAGGGACAGCCCGAAAGCGGACGGACCCTGCGATCTGGTCCTTGTGAGGGGTCGCGTCCAGGTAGCGGCGTTTGTATCCGGCGTCTCTGGTGATGTCCGGATAGCAGCGCTCCGCGAAGTCCTCCATCCAGTCTTCAACGCCGGGTGGCCCGACGATGAAGAGGTCCTTGCTGCGCGGCGTCAGGTAGACGTACTCCAGCAGCAGGAACGGGAGGCCGACAAAGTGGTCGGCGTGGTGATGGCTGATGAACACTACCTCGATATCCGGCAGCGAGATCCCCAGCTGTTTCAGGTGCGCCAGCAGCGTGGGCGGCGCGTCGAACTGATATTTCTTGTCGACCAGGAACGAACTCCAGTATCGCCCTTCGGACGCGAAGGCGTTGCCGGACCCGAGGAACGTGAGGTCCATCTCGTCAGCCAGCGGCTGATCCTCCTGCCGTGGGGACGCCCATATACTCGCGGTGCACGCCGTCGAGGAAGCCCCAGAGCGCCATCGTAGCTTCGTCCACCGCGCCGACGGCCTCCTCGTCGGCCTCGTCAGTGTCGGCGTACTTGGCCACGAGGTTGCGCGTCACCTTCGAGTGCTCGACGTCGAGACTGTGGTGGACGATGAAGAACTTCAGCGCCTGTGGATCGCTGATGCCGTAGAAGCGCTTGAGGCCGTCCATCTTCGTCGCCGCCACTGCGGGCACCTGCGACTCGTAGGCGTAGAGGGCGGCGATGCCGCTCACGAACGGGGTGTCTTTGGTGATCCGCCGGAAGGTCTGGTTCAGGGCCGTCGTCTCCGGCAGGGGGGTTGATTCGATCATCTGTTGGCGACTCAGCCGCAGCGACTCTCCGAAGCGCAGCCACAGCTCCGGGTGGTTGTTTTCGCCGTGCTCCTCCTCGATGAGGTTCTCCAGAAGCTCTTGCCTGTCCGCCAGGTCATCGCAGTTGGCGTGCGCGCCGCTGACGTAGGTCGGGAAGGCCAGCACATGGTGATAGTACTGGCAGGCGTAGCCGCGCAAGGCATCCAAGCTCAGCTCTCCCGCCTGCCAGCTCTGGTAGAACGGGTGCTTGAGCAGGCTACGCTCAGCGATGAGCGAGTCGATTCGTTCGCAAAGGTGTTCTCCCCTGGGCGTCTCGCTATTCATTCGCCTCTCCTTCTAGTCGAAAGGGCCGGCCCTGTGGTATCAGGACACAGCCCTCTCAGCCTTCCCTAGTCTGCGCCTTTCAGACGCGGGCTGAACCGCCTCTTCTACTTCTTCAAGATGTGGACCGTGCAGGCGGAGCCGAGGCCGATGACGTGCGCCAGGCCGGCCTTGGCGCCTTCCACCTGCCGTGCGCCCGCCTCTCCCCGCAGGTGCCACGCGATCTCCACGATGTTGGCGACGCCGGTGGCGCCCAGGGGGTGCCCCTTGGACAGCAGGCCGCCGCTGGCGTTGACCGGAATCCTGCCGCCCACGTACGTCTCGCGCTCATCGATCATGCGTCCGGCCTCGCCGTCGCCGCAGAGGCCAAGGTTCTCGTAGTGCAGCAGCTCTGCGGTTGCGAAGCAGTCGTGCAGCTCCACCATGCTCAGGTCCTGGGGGCCGATGCCGGCCTTCTCGTAGGCCTCCTTGGATGCGTTCCTGGTCAGGGTGTTGATGTCGAACATAATGGGGTTGCGCGGCGTGTAGGGGTCGGAGGTGAGGACGGAGGCGGCCACCCAGACCGGCTTGCTTGTGAACTGCAGCGCCTTCTCCGCAGACATGAGCACAGCGGCCGCTGCGCCGTCGCCGGTGGGGCAGCACATGTACAGCGTGTTGGGCCAGGCGATGGGCCGCGCGTTAAGGACTTCCTCCAGCGGCGTTTCCTTCTG
>JBGPMY010000176.1:0-4555 GCA_041487235.1 Dehalococcoidia bacterium | reverse complement strand
CGATCCCGCCCCCGAGGCGCTCGAGGTGCGCCCACTGGCCGATCAGCCGCGGGAGCAGGTACGTGAGCTGGGCCAGCTCGACCTGAAGCTTCCCCTCGCTGGTCCGCGCCCGCTGGGCGAAGATGTCCAGGATGAGCGCCGTCCGGTCCAGCACCTTGACATCTAGCTCCTTCTCAAGGTTTCGCTGCTGGGACGGCGACAGCTCGTCGTCGAAGATTGCGGTGGTGTAGGCGAGGGGGAGGCGCTGCGAGACCACCTCCTGGAGCTTCCCCTTGCCGATGTAGGTGGCCGGATTGGGGCTGTCCAGACGCTGCGTGGTGCGGCCCACGACGCGGGCACCGGCGGTGTCAGCCAGCAGCGCCAGCTCCACCAGCGAGCTGTCGCTGCCCAAGCGTAGCCCGCCTGGGCGGCCGTCGCCGGCCGGTTGCTTCAACTCGGCGGCGACGAGGAAGGCGCGCTCCTGAGGCTCCGCGGTTGTGTGTAGCTGTCGCTTGGCGATCGATCCGTCTCCGATTCGGGTCTCGATTGTTAGTATAAGCCAAGAGCAGAGGGGGTGGCGGCTCCGTGCTACAATAGCGGAACCGCATCCTCATTCGCGAAAGGTCCACCCGCATGCCGATCTCGCCAGAGGTCGCCGATCTCCCCAGACGCATCTTCTCTCCCATCGCGCATGGCTACGACCGTCCGGCCCTGGCACTGAGCCTCTTCCAGTACCGGCGCTGGCACCGCTTCCTGCTCTCCCGGCTTCGGCTCCCGCCTGGGGCCCGTGTCCTCGATATGGCAACCGGCACCGGCGCTCTGGCGCTCGATTTACTGGGGACGGGCGTGCGCGTCATCGGCGGCGACATCACGCGGCCGATGCTGCTGCGGGCGCAGTCGCGGGCGTCGGCGCGAGGAGTCGACCTTCCGCTGGTCGAGTGCACGGCGGAAGCGCCGCCCTTCGGCGATGAGACGTTCGATGGCATAGTGTTCGCCTACCTGCTGCGGTACGTAGCGGACGTGCCGGAGACACTGGCGGGGCTCGCCCGACTCCTGAAGCCGGGCCGGGTCATGGCGTCTTTGGATTTCGCTGTGCCCCAGGGTCTGACCTATCCCCCGTGGCGCCTGTACACGGACTTCCTGCTGCCGGCCGCCGGCCGCCTCTTCTCCGCCCACTGGCGTCGCGTCGGGCGCTTCCTGGGGCCGAACATCCGCGACTTCTACCGCCGCTGGCCGGAGGAGCGGCTGCTGGATGCCTGGCGCGAGTGCGGCTTCCCGGACGTGCGATCGCGGCGGCTAACGCTGGGAGGCGCGATCGTAATCTGGGGGACGAAGAGTTGAAGGAACAAGCAACTAGGAACATGGAGCAAGAGGTGGCCGCGCCTCGCCGTCTAGCAGCTCGGGCCGCATCGCCGCGCCCGGCGTTCTACGCCCTGCGGCTGGGCGGCTGGCGCGACTACCTGACGCTGCTACACCCACCTTACACACTGTGGCACCTGAGTTATGTCGTGCTGGGCGCTGCCCTGTCCCCCACCTTGCGCTACGAGCGTCTGGCGGCAGCGCTGCTGGCGTTCTTCCTGGGCCTGGGCGTGGCGGCGCACGCGCTGGATGAGCTGCAGGGCCGGCCGCTGAGTACTCGCATATCCCGCCGGACGCTCGCGGCGTTGGCAGTGGGCGGACTGGCAGGCGCGATCGCTCTCGGCTTGGCCGGAGCTATCCTGGCGACGCCGTGGCTACTGCTATTCGTGGCATTCGGGGCGTTTATCGCGCCGGCTTACAACCTGGAGTGGTTCCGCGGCCGCTTCCACAGCGACTTCTGGTTCGCGTTGGCCTGGGGGGTGTTCCCCTTCCTGACGTCGTACTGGGTGAGCGCGGAACGGCTGGAAGTCTCGGTGGCGTTCGGGGCGGCCTTCGTTTTTGCGTTTAGCTTAGCCCAGCGAACGCTCAGTCGCCGCGTCCGCGCCGTACGCCGCCAAGTGGTGTCCATTGAAGGACGACTAGTCTACGCCGATGGCACGGCGGAGGATATCGACCGGCGCTGGGCCCTGGCGTCAGACGAACGGGCATTGATGCTGCTGTCGGTGGCGATAGCAGCGCTCAGCGCGGCCGCGCTAGCTTCGCGCCTCTGACGACAAGGCCCCTGCCGCGCCTAGTTGATCTGCGTGCTGGCCGATCCGGAGCCGCTGTTATTGCTGGGGTCGGGATCGCTGGCCGTCTGCAGTGGATCGATGGCTACGCTGGCGTCCACGGTGAAGGAATGAGGCCCCACTTGGGTGCAGATCACGTTCCACAGGCGTGAGACACTGACCCCCACGTTCACGGGCAGCGCCGTGTTCTGAACGGTGACGGGCGCCGCCGGTGTCACGGAGCAATCGGCCGGGGCGGCGACGCTGAAGGTGGAGTCGACGACCACGGACGGCGCCGGGCCGTCGTTGCGGAGGTTGAGCATCGCCGTTAGCTGGAACTGCTGCCCGGCGGACGCGCTGGCCGGTGATCCCGCCGTCAACCCCACGACCCTCACGTCGGCCGAACTCCCCGGGGTTGCCGTCGGCGACGGACTCGGCTCGAGAGTCGCCGTCGGCGTTGGTTCTGGCGTCGGGCTCGGACTCGGAGCCTCGGTCGGCGATGGGGTGGCCGTCGGCTCGTCGTCCGGGGGCTCTGGTGTCCGCGTCGGATGGACTGTCCAGCAGTGCTTGGCCAGCCACTTGGCCAGAAGCTCAGCGGGCTTTCCTCGTTCCTGCAGCGTCTCGCTCCCGCGCCACGGGACGCGGCAGCGCCAGTGGGCCTCAGTGGACGTCGGGCCCGAGATAGCGAACGCCACCAGAGCGACGAGAACTGTCACGATCAGCAGAGCCGCAAGCTTCCTGTTCATCAGGAGTCACCTCCAGATAAGGGACGTGCAGACCCCCCGATGAACACACCACGCCGGTTCAGAGACGGGCGAAAGAAGGTGGAGATCGCGTAGTGACTGTAGAGCGCGTCATGGCGCGTGGAGCCACGGGCCTAGCACTCGTACGTTGCGGCGCTGGCGAGGCGGGCGTAGAATCTGTGGCAAGACCTCGAGACAGGTACTGCGTGAGTATGAGCGACGAACCGGGGCCAGCGTCGGAGGAAACAGCGGAGTTCTGGCGCAAGGTGCTGGAGGAAGGTGACCGCGGCCTCCGCTTTTGGCGCAAGGGTGTCCGGCATCTTCCCAGCAGCCCGCGCTGCAAGTTCTGTCTTGGACCCTTCGCCGGGATAGGTGGCCGAATATTCCGGCTCACCGGCTTCGGGCCCTCGCGCAAGAATCCACTCTTCTGCAATGGCTGATTCGAGCACGCACCCCTCGGCGGCGCCGAGGCAGAAATCGGAGTGCTATTCGCGGACATGCGCGGCTTCACGCCGTTCTCCGAGAACCGACCGCCCGAAGAAGTTGCCCGCCTCCTCAGCCGCTTCTACGCCCTATCTATCGGCGTCCTCTCCCGCCAAGACGCCGTCATCGACAAGCTGGTTGGCGATGAAGTGATGGCGCTCTTTATCCCCGGCTTCGCGGGCAAGGACTACGTGCAGAAGATGGTCTCGTCGGCCGAGGCTCTCCTGCGCGGCGTCGGCTACGGCTCGCGCGAAGGGACGTGGTTCCCCCTCGGCGTCGGCCTGGATTTTGGCCTGGCCTATGTGGGCAACGTCGGCTCCGGCGAGGTGAAGGACTTCACCGCCATCGGCGATGTCGTTAATACGGCCGCGCGCCTTCAGGGCGAGGCGAAAGCCGGCCAGATCACCATGGCAGAGCGGGTATATCAGGAGGTCAGCGACCGCTATCCGGACGCAGCCGCCGTCCAGCTCCAGCTCAAGGGGAAGAGCGAGCCGGTGGCGGCCCGGGTAATCGATTTGGGTGCCTTAGCGGCTTCTCGCTGAACCGGACTACTTCCGCCAGGCTGCGCCGAGCTTCTCCAGCCGCCGCACGCCTTCCTCCAGCCGCTCGTCGGCGATCGTGAGAGATAGGCGAACGTACCCCTCGCCGCTGGGACCGTAGCCGATGCCGGGCGTCACCACGACGCCGACCTCATCAAGTAGGCGCGTCGCGAACTGGACGCTGGTCGATCCCTGCCTACCGGCAGGCAGGCCCTCAGGCACGCGCGCCCACAGGTACAAGCTGGCCTTCGGCGCACGCAGGCGCAGCCCCAGCTTCGATAGCGCTGCCACCAGGCGGTCGCGCCGCCGCTGGTAGACGCGGTTGTGCTCCTCGATGCAGTCCTGCGGCCCCTCCAGCGCCTCGATCGCCATGCGCTGGATCGCCTGGGGGATGCCGGAGTCCAGGTTGGACTTGACGCGCATCAGGGCGTCGATGCCCTCGGCGTTGCCCACGGCCATGCCGATGCGCCAGCCGGTCATGTTGTACGTCTTCGACAGCGAGTGGAACTCGATCCCCACCTCGCGGGCGCCGTCGGCCTGCAGGAAGCTGACGGGGCGGTAGCCGTCGAACGCCACCTCCGAGTACGGGCCGTCGTGCAGCACGGCGATGTCGTGGCGGCGAGCGAAGGCGACGGCGCGCTGGAAGAAATCGAGATCGACCACGGCGCCCGTAGGGTTGTTGGGG
>JBGPMY010000175.1:0-4595 GCA_041487235.1 Dehalococcoidia bacterium | reverse complement strand
CTGGCGAGCATCCGCCAGCGGCTCGATGTTCTCCGCGAGATACGTGCCGCGCGTGCGCTCGTTGGGGTGGGTCGCGGCCTCCCACTCGCCCTTCTGGATGACGTAGCGCGCTCGCGGGAACGCGGGCTCCGGCTTGGCATCTTCCAGAACGGTGTTGCCGCCGGCGTGATCGAAGTGCAGGTGCGTGTTCACGACGATGTCCACGTCCTCCGGCCGGACGCCCGCCGCGGCCAGGTTGTCCAGCAGCAGACCGCTGCCGGCCGTGCTTATCGCGCCCGGTGCGCGCGTCCCTTTGCTCCCGACGCCGGTATCCACCAGGATCGTCCTTCCCTGGCAGCGGATGAGAAGCGAGTTCAGCCCCATGGGCATGCGGTACTTTTCGTCCAGGTCTGGAACGTGCGGCTCCCACATCACCCGCGGCACAAGCCCGAAGACGGCGCCGGCGTCCTGACGCATGACGCCATCGCTTACGACCAGGAGCTCGAGATCGCCGAGTCGGAGCCAGCGGCCCATGATCATAGGGTCACGGGTCGGGGGAGATGGGTCAAGGGGAGGAAGGAGGAAGGAGAAAGGAGGAAGGAGAAAGGAGGAAGGAGGAAGGAGGAAGGAGAAAGGAGGAAGTAGGAGGGCCGTGTCGTCCCTGCGAAGATGCGGGGTAGACCCTCACCCCGACTCTTCGAGTCACCCCTCTCCCGCCCGGCGGGAGAGGGGACGGGGGTGAGGGCGGAACCCGCTGCGCTTGCTGAGCCTATTCGCGAATGCCTACAATTCAAACGTTATCACCCGCCCAGTCGGACTGGGGCAGGAAGTATTCCAATGGCAGACGGCGACCGCGAACAAGAGATGCCCAAGGCCTACGATCCTTCACGGGTCGAAGGGCCGCTGTACAAGTTCTGGCTGGACGGCGGCTACTTCAGGCCGCAGATCGACCCCCAGAAGCAGCCGTTCTGCATCATCATGCCGCCGCCCAACGTCACCGGCGAGCTGCACCTGGGTCACGCCCTCACCGCCACCATCGAGGACTGCCTCATTCGCTGGCACCGGATGCGCGGCGACCCCACCCTCTGGCTGCCCGGCGTCGACCACGCGGGAATCGCCACCCAGAACGTCGTCGAGAAGGACCTGGCCAAGGAGGGGCAGAGCAGGCATGACCTGGGGCGCGATCAGTTCGTCGAGCGCGTCTGGAGCTGGGTGCGCAAGTACCGCAGCGTCATCGCGCACCAGCACACGCGCCTTGGCGCCTCCTGCGACTGGGAGCGCGAGGTGTTCACGATGGACGACGGCCCGCAGCGGGCGGTGCGCACGACCTTCGTGAAGCTGTACAACGACGGCCTGATCTACCGCGGCGAGCGCATCATCAACTGGTGCCCCCGCTGCCAGACGGCGATCTCCGACCTGGAGGTGGAGCGCGAGGAGCGCGACGCGCACCTGTGGTACGTGCGCTACCCCCTCCTGGACGACGCCGGTAACATGACCGACGACTACGTGGTTATCGCGACGACGAGGCCGGAGACGATAGTCGCCGACGTGGCCGTCGCCGTGAACCCCGGGGTCAAGCGCTGGCAGAGCGTCGTCGGGCGTGAGGCGCTGCTGCCCATCATCGAGCGGCACATCCCCGTCATCGCGGACGAGGCGGTCGATCCGGAGTTCGGCACGGGCGCCCTGAAGATCACGCCCGGCCACGACGCCGTGGACTTCGAGATCGGGGAGCGGCACGGGCTGCGTGCTATCGTGGCCGTGGCACCGGACGGCAGCATGAACGCGGAGGCCGGTCCGTACCAGGGGCTGGACCGCTTCGAGACACGCAAGCTGATCGTCGCTGACCTGGAGCGGCTGGGACTGCTAGAAAAGGTCGTCGAGCACCGCCTCTCCATCGGCCACTGCGAGCGCTGCGACACCGTCGTCGAGCCGCTACTGAGCGAGCAGTGGTTCGTGCAGATGAAGCCGCTGGCGACACCGGCGATAGACGCCGTTAAGGACGGCCGCGTCGAGATCGTGCCGCGCCGCTTCGCCCGCGTGTACATGCACTGGATGGAGAACATCCGCGATTGGTGCATCTCGCGCCAGCTGTGGTGGGGCCACCGTATCCCCATCTGGTACTGCAACGGCTGCGGCGAGGTCATCGCCGCCGTGGAGGACCCCGCGGAGTGCCCGAAATGCGGCGCCGGCCAGCTGCGCCAGGACGCGGACGTGCTGGACACCTGGTTCTCCTCCGCCCTCTGGCCCCACTCCACCCTGGGCTGGCCAGAGGAGTCGGAGGAGCTGCGCTACTTCTATCCCACGTCCGTGCTGGAGACGGGATACGACATCCTCTTCTTCTGGGTGGCGCGCATGATCATGATGGGCCTCTACAACATGAACGACGTTCCCTTCCGCCACGTCTACCTGCACGGCCTGATCCGCGACGCCAAGGGGCGCAAGATGACCAAGAGCCTGGGCAATGTCGTGGACCCGCTTGTCCTCGTCGACAAGTACGGGTGCGACGCCCTGCGCTTCACCCTGGCCACCGGCGGCGGCGCCGGCAACGATTTCCGTCTGTTCGACGAGAAGCTGGAGGCGGGACGCAACTTCGCTAACAAGGTCTGGAACGCCGCCCGCTTCGTGATCCAGAGTATCGGCGACGAGAAGGTCGGGTTGCCTGTCCTGAGCGAAGTCGAAGGGCCGCAGGACAAGCGCACCGTCGCCGAGCGGCGAGACTGGCCGCTGGAGGACCGCTGGATCGTGTCGCGGGTGCTGGCGACCGCTCGCGAAACGAACAAGCTGCTGGGCGAGTTCCAGATCAACGAAGCGGGCCGCCTGCTCTACGACTTCTTCTGGAGCGATTACTGCGACTGGTACGTGGAGATGGCCAAGGTGCGGCTGAAGGGTGGCGATCGCTCGCCCCTGCCGGTGCTGGTGTATGTCCTGCAGTCGTGCCTGCGCCTGCTCCACCCCATCATGCCCTTCGTGACGGAGGCGATCTGGCAGCACCTGCGCGAAGGGGTTGAGGGTCTTGAACCGGAGGCGCTGATCAGCGCGCCGTATCCCAGCGGCGAGGGGGAGCCGGACCCCGAGGCGGAAGAACGCATCGGCGTACTCCTGGAAGTAGTTCGCGCCATACGCAATATCCGCGCCGAGCGCGGTGTGGACCCGGGGCGATACGTGGAAGCCTACGTGGCGACGGACGGCCCTTCGACTGCGCTCGGGACAGGCGCGAGGCCGGTGCTGGAGGCCGCTCGCCCTGTGCTGGAGTCCCTGGCCAGGGTGCGGCCGCTGCACCTGGTGACGGACGCGGCGGCTCTGCCAAGCAGCGGAGTGGCCTCGGCCGTTCTGGCGCAGGCGCAGGTGGTGCTGCCGCTGGCCGGCCTCATCGACGTCGACGGCGAGCGGCGCCGCCTCACGGCGCAGCTGCAGGAAGCGGAGGCCGAGGCGCGGCGGCTGGAAGGGAAGCTGGCCAATCGGGAGTTCCTCAGCAAGGCGCCGCCGCAGGTTGTCGCCAAGGAGCGAGAGAAACTGGCCGCCGCCAGCGCCCGCCTGCAGGGCCTCAAGCAGCGCCTGGCGGAGCTGGGGTAGGGCCTGTCATTCTGAGCAACCACAAATTTGGCCTGGTTGCCTCAGCGACGCATCTGAGCGAAGAATCTCGGCGCGCGGAACGCAGAAGGGCATTCGGGACCGCCTAGATTCCTTCGCGGAGCTGCGTGGTGTGGTTCGAGAGAGTCCTGGCCGCTCAGAATGACAGAAGGGACAGGCTCAGGGTGACAGGTGCGTGCGCATCAGGGAGAATTTAGTAAGTCATCACTTTCTTTATTGACACTACCATACCCCCATGCTAGGCTAGCAATCGATTGTGGCGAATGGAACAAATGCCTAGCTGCCGCGCACTCGTGGGACCGTTGCCGTGATCAGCGACTACTTCGCAAACTACATCGCCGTTCTCATCGCCGCCATCCTGGGGTTCGTCCTGGTCGGCACCGCCCTCATCGCCAACGCCATCCTGGCCCCCAAGCAGCCGACCCGCAACAAGGCCGTGACCTACGAGTGCGGGATGCTGCCCATCGGCCGCTCCCGCAGCCAGATCCACTTTCGCTACTACCTGTTCGCCATCCTGTTCCTGATCTTCGATATCGAAGCGGTGTTCCTGTTCCCCTGGGCGGTGACGTTCGTGGAGATCGGCGAGTCGGCGTTCTATGAGATGGTTGTGTTTATCGCCATCCTGGGCTTCGGCCTGATGTACGCCTGGAAGAAGGGCGTCCTTCGCTGGAGGTAGGTGCGCGCGGCGAGCAGTCGCGCACTGGAGTTAAGCATGGCTGAGCAGAAGATCACCCATTCGGCAGGCTCAGGGCAGGCCCATTCGGCAGGCTCAGGGCAGGTCGAAGTGTACGAGGTGCGGGACGACCCGCAGCTTACGATCTCCGACGCCGTGGGCGTCGACGTCCGCCACGACGTCAAGAGCCTGCGGCCGTCGCCGGCGGTCCCCTCGCAGGGGAAGGCGGCCTACCGGCAGCTGCTCCCGGGGATCCTGCAGATGCCTGCCGACTGGATCATCGCCTGGGGGCGAAAGTCCTCCTTGTGGCCGCTGACGTTCGGGCTGGCCTGCTGCGCCATCGAGATGATAT
>JBGPMY010000174.1:0-4703 GCA_041487235.1 Dehalococcoidia bacterium | reverse complement strand
CGCCGACGAGATAGCGGCGCTCCAGGACGACACGGGCGTTCTCAGACAGCGGGATAGGCGCGGCGTGGCCGCGTTCGCGCGTCTTCATGGTAGGTTCAAGTATAGCATCGGGGGTAGCCGCGGACGGCCCAGGAAATTGGCACTTGAAGGGTCCTGCAGGCTCCAACTCGCAGAATGGAGGCTTAGAGGCCTCCGTTGCGTCGCAGGGCGGTATTGACAAAAGGATTGTGCGCGTTAATATTTAGTTGATCGCAAAAGGCCGCAAGGGGGACAAGCCATGGCCATTTCGACTTCCGACCTCGTACGCGGCGCCGCGACGAAGGCGGCGCCGTTCACGGCGTTCGCTTTGCGCTTCCGGCAGAAGCGCCCTGATGTCAACCTTTACGTGACGGCTGTGCCGCTCAAGGAGCTTCTGGGCCGCTGCCAGCCAGACACCTACCGCTCCGATAACCGGAGTGGCTATCAGCGGCCGGTGGCCCGGTTCCGTCTGCGCCAGATATCGACGTATATGCGCTCCGAGGAGGGGATGCTTCCCACATCGGTCTTGCTCTGCATCCGTCAGCCACATCGGGCGGGGTTCGAGCCGACAGTGGGATCAAACGACGGCGGCGATGTCGGCATGCTCTCCATCGACGCGTCGGTGCCGTTGTGGGTCGTGGACGGCCAGCACCGCCTGCTGGGGCTGCAGCGGGCGATGACCAAGGACAAGGCGAAATGGCTGGGCGAATACCCGCTACCCGTCGTCATCGTGGAGGGGATCGATGCCTACGAGGAGATGCGCTACTTCCACGTCATAAACACCCGTCACAAGGGTGTGCCCACCGACATCGTTGACCGGCACCTGCTGACGATGCGCGAGGCAGAGGGCCCCGCTCTCCTGGAGCGCGAGGGAGAGCGCAACTACGAGCGGGCGCGGGCCACTAAGCTGACCGACGTGCTAAACAGCGACCCGTCCAGCCCCTGGCGAGACATGATCCGCATGCCCGGCGAGGCGCTGAGACCGGAGCACATGATGCGACAGCACAGCATGGTCTCCTCCCTGACGCCCGTCGTCGGCGATCCCTTCTTCAAGCGGTTGAGTGATGAGGACGCCGCTAAGCTGCTGCTCAACTACTGGAACGCCGCCCGCGAGCGCTGGCTGAGTGCGTTTGAGACCCCGCAGGAGTACGTCATCCAGAAACCGCTGGGGGCGGGCGCCCTGCACCAGATCTTCCCGGACGTGCTGGAGCTGTGCCGCGCCGCGGACGATTTCTCCACGGCCAAGGTGTACGACATCCTCTCCGAGGCCGGGCGTAGCGCCGGCTTCTGGCACGGCACGCGCGGGCACCACATGGTGCGGCAGAGCGGCGCGCGATACGTTCGGGCGCTGGCGGAGTATCTGCGGGAGCGGCTGCCCCGTCCCGTCTTGCGCAGGCTTTAGCGAAGGGAAGGCGGTAAGCCTCTGGCCGGTCGTCAGCCTGAAGGCTGACCCCCAGGGAATGGCTGAAGGCCGGTCGTCAGGGGATGGTCAAGGGCGGACCCCGTGGAATGGTTGAAGGCTAGCCCCTGGGGATGATTGAAAACGGCGGGCCGATGTTGCGCGAGTGGCCTATCGCTCGATGGGGATGTCTGCGGCGTGCGCGTGCCTGACGCCGTCGCCGGCGAGGAGCTGGAGAAACGCCTCGACCACCCGGGGGTCGAACTGACTGCCGCTGTTGCGCTCAAGCTCCGCGATCGCTTCTGCCGGAGACATCGCCTTGCGATAGGGCCGGTCTGAGGTCATGGCGTCGTAGGCGTCGGTCACCAGCAGGATGCGCGAAGCCAGGGGGATGTGGCTCCCCGTCAGCCCATCGGGATAGCCTGAGCCGTCGAAGTGCTCGTGGTGATGCAGGATGGCCGGCATCGCCTCGGCTACGGCCAGAAACTGGCCGAGTACCTGAGTGGCAGCGATCGGATGCTCCTTCATCTTGGCCCACTCTTCTTCGTTGAGTGGGCCCGTTTTGAATAGCACTTCGTCCGGAATGGCCAGCTTGCCAATATCGTGCAATAGGGCGGCCAGAGCGACCGTGGACTGCTCCTTCTGAGGCAGGCCCAGCTCCACGGCTAGTTGCGTCGAATAGGAGGAGCAATGCTGCGAGTGTTCGCTGGTGGTAGGGTCTTTGGCCGCCAACGCAGCCAGAAGGCCGGCGGTCACGTCCGGGACCTGGGGGTGACGTCCGGCGGCGGGCCAGGGCTGCCTGCCGTCGGACGTCGCGCCGGCCACTATCTCCCATCTGCCCACCAGATTCTTGCCGGCGGACTTGGCCCAGTACATGGCGGCGTCCGCGGTGTAGATGAGCTCCTCAGCGGACTTGGCGGTGCTGGGAAAGGCCGCCACGCCCAGGCTTACGGTGACGGTGCCAGCGCCGCCGCGCCTTGGCCTGGCCACGGCCTGGCGCAACCGCTCCGCCGCCTCGGCTGTCTTCTCCTCGTCGGTGCCGGCCAGCAGCACGGCGAACTCGTCTCCGCCGTAACGATAGGCGCAGTCCTTGCCCACCGTTTCGGCGAACGTCTGGGCGAACTGGCGAAGGATATCGTCGCCGGCCAGGTGCCCCAGGGAGTCGTTGACCGTCTTGAAGCCATCGATATCGAGCATGATGAGCCCCAGGGTTTCGTCGCGCTCCTGGGCCAGCTGGACCTCCTCCCTGATCTTCTCGTGGAAAGCGCGGTGGTTGGGCAACGAGGTCAGGGAGTCGGTGGCAGCTTGAGAGCGCGCTTCCAGGAGCTGACGGTTGCGCTGTCGTAGCTCGTCGTTGGAGAGGCGGAGATCGGACTCTCTCTCCTGGAGCTTGGCCAGCATGGCGTTGAGCGTCTGGCCCAGACGGGCGAACTCCACCGGCCCTGTGCGCTCCGCCCGGGCGTCCAGGTCGCCGGTGGCGATCGCCTTGGCGGTCGATTCCAGCGTCGACAGGGGTTTCAGGATGGACCGCGCGATGAAGTAGGAGGCGGCCACCCCCAGCACAGCGCCGAGGATTCCAGATGTTAGCAGAAGCTTGGTGGCCAGCTCCGCGGTGTTGTCAGCCTCGTCTTTGAGGTCAGCAGCGCGCTGTCGCTCTATCGTGGCGAGCCCGTCGAACTCCGTGCCCAGGCGCTGCAGCTCCGGCGTTGCTGTCTGGAGGGCGGCCAGGGCGCCTTCGCGGTCGCCACTTTCGCTCAGGGAGATGACCGGCTCGAATTTCGCGTTGAACCCGTCGATGATCTCACCCAGCCTCGCTCCGTCCTGCCGGTAGCCTTCCAGCTCAAGGTTTTGCCGCGCCTGCAGGGCAGCGGCTTGGCTCTGTGCCTTGTAGTGCTGGATGCCGGCCGACAGCAACTGATCCCCGGTCAGGATGAACCGTTCCGCCACCAGCACCTGCAGCGTGCCTATCGCTTTGGCGTCCTGGAGCAAAGAGACGGTGTTGCTGTGCTGCTCCATGGCGTCCAGGTCGGACTCGTGCTTCAGGGCCAGCCAGAAGGCGCCGGCCACAACCAATCCAAGGATGACGATGAGGAGGCCGAAGCCGGTGATTATGCGCGCCCTCACCGAAGATAGGCCACCGAAGAGAGTGGTTCTTGTCACGGCGATATCCTCGTCGAATGGTTTCATCAATAGGCTCCGGAGGGGGTTGCCTTGTAGGTACGATGCTCCTGGGGAGCTATCGTTACGGGTTGCCAGGGCGGCGCCAGTTTACGAACGCTAAGAGCAAGAAGAGGCGAAAAGGGGCGTGGACGGAACTTCCGTCCACGCCCCTTCGGCGGGCAGTGTATTGGCTGTGGCTAGCCGCAGCCGCTGGTGGCGCCCGCCCGCTTCCGCTCAGTGATATCGCGGAACATCACCCCATGGTCGCGGTTCCGCGGGGACTCCTACTTATCGCCGCCCTGGTTGCTTCCCAGCACCCTGTCCCAGACCCCCAACCGGTTCTTGCCCGCGGATTTTGCCCAGTTCAGGGCCATGTCCGCCCGGTAGATGAGCTGCTGTGCAGACTGTGCCATGTTCGGGAAGGTAGCTACACCTACGCTGATTGTAATCTTTTCGGCGTCGGTGTCGCTGCCGTTAACGCGGCTCTCCACGGCGCGCAGCAGGTCCTCAGCGATCTCAGCGGTCCTGTGTTCATCATGCTCCGGCAGCAGTATTGTGAACTCGTCTCCGCCATAGCGATAGCCGTGTTCCTGGCTGGCTATCTCGGAGACGATGGCGGAGAGGTTACGCAGGACCTGATCGCCGGCCTGGTGCCCCAGCGTGTCGTTGACGCTCTTGAAGTTGTCCACGTCGAACATGATCAGGCCCACGGGCGATCCGTCCGCCTCAGCAACAGCGATGACGTCTTTGATCTTCTCGTGGAACTTGCGGTGGTTCCCGAGCCCGGTGAGCGGGTCGGTGGCTGCTTGGGCGCGGGCGTCCAGCAGCTGGCGGCCGCGTTCCTCGATCTCTCTAGTGTGCTGCTGGATGGTGTCCATCATGTAGTTCATGGTCCCACCCAGGTGAGCCAGCTCGCGCGGGCCTGTGGCCGACGCACGTGTATCCATGCTGCCCTTGGCGACGGCCAGGGCGGTCGCCTCCAGCGAGGACAACGGCCGCATGATGGAACGGGCGATGACCAACGATAACGCGATACCCACCTATACGCAATGGAAGAACGAGAAGATCATGATCAGGGGAGACTCCTGGACGGTCAAGTCAGGGCGGCTCTGGGGGTGTGGGGCGT
>JBGPMY010000173.1:0-4707 GCA_041487235.1 Dehalococcoidia bacterium | reverse complement strand
CTTCATGACCGTGGCCCATCCCTTCCGGCACTTCTTCGACCCCATCCACTTTCGTCGAGACGGGCGTCCTCCGTTCGAGATGACGCCGGAGGAAGCCGCGGAGCGCATGCCGGTATTCCAGATCGTCGACGAGCTCGAGGTGGCGAACGGCGGCTGCACGCCGCGCGAGAACCAGTTTGCGTTGCAGGTGGCGCGGGCGCTGGGCAAGCGCGGCGTAGGCGCCAGCGATTGCCACTCGACCAACGGCGTGGGCTACTTCGTGACGGTGTTCGAGGAGGAGCTGCGGGACCCTTCTGCTTCGCTCAGGGCAGGCCAGGAGCACATGCTGGAGCTCCTTCACGCGCGGCGTTTCTACGCCGCCCAGGGGCTGAGCACGGGCGACTTCAGGCCGTTCACGGAGGAGCCCCTGCCGGCCAAGTAGGGCCGTCCGACACTGCGGCGGTCCGCAACTCGTAGATAACGGCGCGTCCCACCGTCTCTGCCAAGCGATAGCGTAAGTCGATCAGCGCCGCGACCTCCGCCGGTGGGCCGGGAACTGTTATGCAGGCCAGCGTGTCGACGATGAAGCGGGGCGGCTCGCGACGCAGGGCTTCAGCGGTCTCGCCCGCGGTATCGGGGTCCAGCTCAAAGGGCCGGTCGTACATGAAGCGCGCGGCGGGCAGCCGCTGCGAGTAGAAGTAGATCTCCGAATCGCGTCCGAGGTTGTAGATACGATCCGAGGGTTGAGAGCGCTCCCTGATCCACTGGCCGACGGCCGGCGCTTCCGTCTCACAATCGCTCGTGATGTGCAGTTCCTCCCGGCTGGAAGCGGTCGATGCCAGCGTCGCGTACAGCGCCAGCTGGAAGATGGCGAGGGGGACGAGCGTCGCGTAGACCGCGAGGCGCACGCCGCGCCGTCTGAAGTCCTGAGCGATGGCGCTGACGGACAGGGCGCCGGCCAGCGCCACGCCCGGCAGCAGTTGGGCGTAGTAGTGCGATAGGTCCCTACCGGTGACCTTGATTCCAAGGTAGGCGCCCGCCACCCACAGGAGCAGCAACCAGCCGAACGGCGCGCGCCGGCGCGCGGCGAGGACGAGCCCAACGGCGGCCCGGTGCCAGAAGATAAGCCCGCCCAGCACCGCCGACGGGCTGATGATGAACAGCCGCCACAGCCTTTCGCTCAGGGGGATGACTTCGGTGTAGAGACGGTTGTAGGTGACGTTGGCGTACCAGAAGTCCGAGAGGGCGGAGAAGGCGGCGAACAGGGCGACTGTTACCAAGAGCGGCGAGGCTGCGCCCACGGCGAAGGCGGCGGCCTCCCGCTGGCGCGGCCTGCGTCGGGCCAGCAGGAAAGCCATCAGCGCCAGCGCCGGGAAAGCGGCCGTTGTCTTGACCAGCACGGCGAGGCCAGCAAGAAGCCCGGAGGCGGCGTGCCAGCCCGTTCGGCCAGTGTTCTCCGCGCGGACCAGGGCGTACAACGACGCCGTCATGGGCAGGAGCATAAACGCCTCGGTGTTGGCGGTGATGCGCAGCAGGACGTTGGAGGTGGAAAGGGCGAAGATGGCCCCGGCGACGAGGGAAGTCCTCCGTCCGTATCCCATCTCTCTGGCGGTGAGAACAGTCATAACGCCGGTAGCGCCGAGCGCCAGGGCGGCCAGGACCCTGGGCTGCCAGACGTCCTGGCCGAACAGGAAGGCGAACCAGTAGATGCCGTAGACCAGCGGAGGCTTGTGATCGAAGAGATCGCGGTAGGGGACCAGGCCGTGGCGCAGCCCCATGGCCAGCGTGGAGTACGCCGCTTCGTCGCGCTCGAGGACGACGCCGAACCAGGGCGCCAGGATTATCGCTGGGCCGAAGAAGATCAGGACGTACGTCAGCGACTTCCACGACAGAAGCGCCCGCAGCGCCCGGACGGCGCTGGGGAGCGGTGGAGGCCCAGATGTCGCCGATTGTGTCATGCAGCGGCCCGCGAGAGCGCTGCAGCGGTGGGACAGGCGCGGCTTACCGCCGCAGCAGCGGTCGGAAAACGACACTCACCTTAAGTCATGGCTCCGTGCGGAGTCAAAACCGGCGTCGCCATCCGGCGACCATATGTTCTGGCGTCAGCGCGAGATCGGTGTTAGAATAGCCGCGACTTGGCCAACAGTTACGTCGCGCTGGACCTGGAGACCACCGGCCTGGACCGTGGGGCCGACGCCATCATCGAGATCGGGGCCGTGCGCTTCGACCAGGCGGGCGTACTCGGGACCCTCAGTACGCTGGTCAACCCGCAGCGGGCGATCCCCCCCCAGATCCAGGCGCTCACCGGAATCACTGACGACGCCGTGCGCAAAGCGCCGCCGCTGGCGACCGCGGCGGCGGAGCTTCAGGATTTCCTGGGCGACGCGGCGCTTGTCGGCCACAACATCATCGATTTCGATACCGTTTTCCTGGACCGGACGGGCGTTCGCCATAGTCCTGTGTTATACGACACGCAAGAGCTGTCATCGCTTCTGCTGCCTGGGCTGCCGGAGTACAGCCTGGCGGCGCTGGCGGCGCACTTCGGGATAACTCCTCCGGCGCGGCACCGGGCCGCTGCAGACGCCGACGCGGCGCGAGAGCTTTTCCTCGCGCTCTGGCAGCAGGCCATAAGCCTCCCCCTGGACGTCCTGTCGCAGGTGGCCCAGTGGCTTACGCCTACGAACTGGCCATGGCGGACGTTCTTCCCGCAGGCGGGGGAGGCCGCCTCTCGCAGCGGAAACGGCGCCGCTCGCAGTTTCCGTCCGAACAGCGCGCCCATAGCGGCGCCGCTGACACCAGAGAAGCAGCCGCGATCGATCCCGGCGGAGCAGGCTCTGGCCGTTCTCTCCTCCGCCGCCGAACGGGCGGACCTGCTGCCAGACTTCGATGAGCGGACGGAGCAGCGGGAGATGATCAGCGCCGTGACAGCCGCCTTCAACGATGGGAAGCGGCTGCTGGTGGAGGCGGGCACCGGCACGGGCAAGTCGCTGGCTTACCTGATCCCGGCGGCCTGCCAGGCGGCGGCTAACAGACGGCGGGTGGTGGTCTCTACGGCCACCATCAATCTGCAAGAGCAGCTCACCCACAAGGACATCCCGGCGCTGCAGGGGCTGCTGGACGGCTCGGGTGCGGCTGTGCGCGCCTGTCAGCTGAAGGGGCGGCGCAACTACCTCTGCCTGAAGCGGTTCGACGCGTTGCGCTCCTCGCCGGCGATGAGCGATGTCGAGGCACTGCTGGCTTCTCGTGTCCTGATCTGGCTGTGTCAAACGGAGAGCGGAGACCGGGCGGAGCTCCGCCTGTCGGCGGCGGAGGAGGCGGTCTGGCAGAACCTGAGTGCTGACAGCGCGCAGTGCAGCGCCGAGAACAGCCCCTACATGGTTGACGGCAGCTGCTTCCTGCAGCGCGCCCGCCGCCAGGCGGAGGCGTCGCACATCGTGGTCGTTAACCACGCCCTGCTGCTCTCGGACACGGGCACGGGCGGGCGTGTGCTGCCGCCGTACGAGCACCTGGTGATCGATGAGGCCCATCACCTGGAAGACGAGGCGACGCGCCAGTTCGGGTTCAGCGGCGGCGAAAGACGGCTCTCGGAGCTCATCGATCGGTGCGAGGCCCTGGCCCCATCGATGCAGACGCGACTGCGCGGTTCGACGGCGGCCCTGGCGCCCTACGATCTGCTGATGGGGGCCACGCGCGCCGTCCGCCAGCTGGCATCCGCCGCACGGCCGCGCCTGCGCCAGTTCGCCGAGCAGCTCTCGCTGTTCCTGGGCGACCACACGATAGAAGTGACGGAGCACGAGCAGCGGCTGCACATCAACCGGGGCATGCGCGTTCAGCCGGACTGGCCGGGAGTGGAGCTGGCCTGGGAGAACCTGCGGCTGACGCTGACGGAGCTGGCTTCGGCGCTGGAGCGGTTGCAGGCCGCTCTGGCCCAGGCTGAGGGCTTCGGACTGCTCAACCAGGAGATGATCGCGGCGGAGGTCGGTAATCTCTTGTCGGACGCGCAGGGCGCAGTCGCCGGGCTGGCGGCGGCGATCGAGGAGGATGACCCGCAGCGCGTCGTCTGGCTGGAGCGGGAGCGCGCCGACGGGTCGCTCATCGTCTCTTGGGTGCCGCTGACCGTGGGCGATCTGCTGCAGGAGAGGCTTTACGCGGACCGTAAGAGCATCGTCCTGACGGGCGCCACCCTGCGCAGCCAGGGCGACTTCAGCTACCTCCAGGAGCGGCTGGGCCTGGAAGACGCCGACACGCTGGCCCTGGGCTCGCCCTTCGACTACAAGAAGGCGGCGCTGGTGCTGCTGCCGCGGGACATGCCAGAGCCGGGCTCGCCGGACTACGTGAAGGTGCTGTCCCTGGCGATCGTGGACCTGGCGCGCGCGTCCAGAGGGCGGGCGCTCGTCCTGTTCACGGCCTACTCCAACCTGCGGGCAGTGCACTCGCTGGTGCAGGAGCCGCTGAGACGGGAGGGGATCAACGTTCTGGGTCAGGGGATCGACGGTTCGCCCAGACAGATGGTACGGGCGCTGCGGGCCAGCGCGAACACCGTCCTGCTGGGCACGGCCAGCTTCTGGGAGGGCGTCGATATCGTCGGCGAGACGCTGTCGCTGCTGGTGATAGCGCGACTGCCGTTCGCGGTGCCGACGGAGCCGGTGTTCGCGGCGCGCTCGGCGCTGTACGACGACCCGTTCGAGCGCTATGCGCTGCCCCAGGCCGTGCTGCGCTTCAAGCAGG
>JBGPMY010000172.1:0-4714 GCA_041487235.1 Dehalococcoidia bacterium | reverse complement strand
CTCATCGACTACGGCTTCCACCCGCCCACGATCTACTTCCCGCTGATCGTCGACGAGGCGCTGATGATCGAGCCCACGGAGACCGAGGGCAAGGAGGCGCTGGACGCCTTCTGCGATGCCATGCTGGCCATCGCGCAGGAGGCGCAGGAGGAGCCGGAGCTGGTGCGCGGCGCCCCCTACACCGCCCCGCTCCGCCGCCTGGACGAGGCGACCGCTGCCCGCAAGCCGGTGCTCAGATGGCCGGGGCCAGCAATTGAGTAAACCGCTATATGGTCGTTAAGCTGACATCGAAGCCGGACCGTGCGCACAGCACGCCGCTTCGTTAATATCACGCCATGACTTCTGAATTACTGATAATTGCGCAATGATTCGGCTCGGCTCGGTCTTGGTACTAATCGTGCTCTGGCTCGGCTGCTCGAGCTCAGACTCGGGTCCAAGCCTTACATCGCCAGCCGATTCGGCCACGGCTGATCAGTCCAGCGCTGACAAGCAGGCCATTCGAGAAAGCGCTGACCGACTGATCCAAGCGGTCAACAACCGTGACTACGAGACTATACTATCCGTGGCTTACACGACGAACTGTAGGTCCGGCATTACTGTGGAGCAGCAGAAACAGGGCTGGGAGGTAGTCGGTCGGCAACTGGGCGACGACGCCTATTCATTGGAGATAAGACAGTTTGAAGTCAAAAGCATAACAGGTGATCGGGCCGAGGTCACCGCGACAGTCATTGCCCACGCCGCGGGGAGGGAAGTCCCATTCGGGAGAGCGTCTGATCCCTTCTTCGACCTGTTTGTGCGAGAGTACGGCCAATGGAAGGTAGGCGATCCGGCTTGCTAAAGAGACCCATCAAAGCACTTGGGTGCCGCCATGACCACTGACTTCGGCGACCTCAACGTCCCCTCACGCCTGCTGCTGGGGCCCGGCCCCAGTATCGTCCACCCGCGCGTCTACCGGGCGATGATGACGCCCGTCATCGGCTACCTGGACCCGGTCTTCCTGCAGCTCATGGACGACACCCAGCGCCCGCTGCGGGCCCTCTTCCGTACCGAGAACGACATGACGATGCCCATCTCCGGCACCGGTACCGCCGGCATGGAGGCCGCCATCTACAACGTCGTCGAGCCGGGCGATACCGTCATCGTCTGCCAGAACGGCTTCTTCGGCACACGCATGGCGGACATGGCCCGCCGCTGCGGCGCCGAGGTGGTGGTTATAGAGGGCGAATGGGGCCGCATCATCGAGCCGGAGCAGGTGGAGGCCGCCCTCAAGGCCGGCCCGCCGGTGAAAGTCGTCACCATCGTGCACGGCGAGACCAGCACTGGCATCCTGCAGCCCCTGGAGGAGATCTCGCGCATCGTCCACCAGCACGGAGCGCTGCTCCTGGTCGACGCCGTGACCTCGCTGGCCGGCTGCGAGCTGCGCATCGACGATTGGGGGATCGACGTCTGCTTCAGCGGGACCCAGAAGTGCCTATCGGCGCCGCCGGGGATGGCCCCGCTGACGATGAGCGCGCAGGCGATGGAGGTCGTAGCCAACCGCAAGGAGCCGGTGCGCAGCTGGTACGTGGACGTCTCCATGCTGCGGCGCTACTGGGGCGGCGGTACCGCCCGCGTCTACCACCACACGCCGCCCATGACGATGCTCTACGCCCTGCGCGAGGGGTTGCGCATCGCCCTGGAAGAGGGGCTGGAACCCCGCATCGCACGACACAAGCGCAACGCGGCGTCGCTCCAGGCCGGCGTCGAGGCGATGGGTCTCGCGCTACACGCACAGGAGGGCTATCGCCTGCCTCCCCTGACCACCGTGCGTCTGCCAGAAGGCATCGACGATATGAAGCTGCGCCAGGGGCTCCTGCAAGAGCACAACATCGAGGTCGGCGGCGGCATCGGCGTGCTACAGGGGCAGGTCCTGCGCGTCGGCCTCATGGGCTACGGCTCCACCGAGCAGAACGTGTTCGCCCTGCTGTTCGCGCTGGAGACCCAGTTGCTGAAGCAGGGGTTCCGTCTGGAGAGCGGCGCCGGAGTCGCCGCCGCCGCGCGCGCATATAGCGCCGCGTAGGGGCGGTTCGCGAACCGCCCTCGCAAAACTCACCTACAAGCCAGACAGATCAGAATCTCCGTCCCTACCACTCCTCCCAGAGATGGGCTACAATTCGCCTCACTAGAAGGAGGAACCCATGGCCACCAAAGCAGAGATCATCGCCGGGCTGGAGCTGACGGTAGCCCAGGCCAAGCGCACCACGGCCCTCTTCGCCGAGGGAGAGTGGGACTGGAAACGGGCGACGGGCTGGACGCCCAAAGACGTCTACTCCCACCTGGCCGCCGTCGCCGGCATGGTGCCCAACTTCGCGCAGGCGATGCTCAGCGCGTCCGAAGACCGCGACATCATCGAGGGGATGGACGTCAACGGGATGAACGCCCAGGCCGTGGGCGCCATGGCCTCGATGACACCCGAGCAGGTGATGCAGGCGTTGGAGTCGAACTACCAGAAGCTGATTGAGTTCGTCAAGACCGTCCCTCAGGAGCAGCTCGACCTCAGGAGGCGTCTCTTCTCGGAGCCCATACCGGTGTCCGACATCCTGGCCAGCACGGTGATGCTGCACGGCCTCCACCACGTCTACGAGGCCAACAGTCGCTTCGAGTCGCCGGTCTAGGCAGGGGCGGATCGACCACGACACTCGTAGGGGCGCAGCATGCTGCGCCCTAACGGACGCACCAAGGTCATTTTGCGCTAGAAGGGCCGCGTGACGACCACCGCCCTCACCGGCAAGCGAGTCCTCGTTCTCGGCGCCGACACCGAGAATGGTGCGGCGGTAGCCTCCGCCCTGGCAGGGGCCGGCGCTGACCTCGCGCTCGTCGCCGCGACGACTGACGCCGAGGCGGCCTTCGCCGTCCGGCAGATGTCCCGCCGTCTGTCCGAAGGCAGCCGCAAGGTCATCGCCCAAGCCATCGACGCCACGAATGAGATGGCGCTTCGCGTCATGGTGCGCCAGGTCGCGAAGAGTCTGGGCGGTCTCGACGCGATCGTCTTCTGCGCTGACCTCGGCGATCGGACGCAGGCGTCGCTCGACCTCGCCCTTCGATACGGCAGCAAGGAGCTGGCCAGAGGCGAAGGCGGGTTGTTCGTAGCTGTGACTGACGCCGTTGTCGTCCGTCCGCCCAGCGCTGGCTTCGACCTCGCGCTCGTTCCCACAGAAGGCCGCGACATCGATGCGCTTGTTCGTGAAGCGCTGGACCATATTGCCGGAGCGCCGCACAACGGGTAAGCTTTGCGGGCAACCGGCGAAAGTGAGGAACGGCGCCCGTGTTCCTTGTTCCTGGTTCCTGGTTCCCGGTTCCAAGGAGTCACCGATGGACTACTCGACCATCCTGTACGAAGTGGAGCAAGGCAAGGCCCGCCTCACGCTGAACCGCCCGGAGAAGCTGAACGCCATCTCCTGGCAGATGCAGCAGGAGCTGCACGACGCGCTCTCTGCAGCCGATCGCGACCCAGCCGTGCACGTAGCCATCATCCGCGGGGCGGGTCGCGCCTTCTCCGCCGGGTACGACATTTCGCCGCCACCGGGCGAGCTCACCCACGCCGCCGCCGGCCACTCCCTGGAGCGCGACATCTGGTTCATGGAGCGCGCCCAGGATATGCGCATGACGATTTTCGACATGCACAAGCCGGTCATCGCCCAGGTGCACGGCTACTGCCTGGCCGGCGGCACCGACCTGGCCCTCCTCTGCGACATCGTCATCGCGGCGGAGGACGCCCAGTTCGGCTACCCGCCCGTACGCGCCCTCGGCTCGCCGGTGAACCACATGTGGACGTACCTCGTCGGCCCGCAGTGGGCCAAGCGGATGCTTCTCACAGGCGACTCCATCTCCGGCAAAGTGGCCGAGCGCATCGGTCTGGTGCTGAAGGCAGTGCCCGCGGACAGCCTCGAGGCCGAAGTCGAACAGCTGGCCGCGAGGATGGCCTTGATCGACGTGGACCTGCTGGCCGCCAACAAGCGCATCGTGAACATGGCGCTGGAGCTGATGGGCGCCCGCACCATGCAGCGCATGGCCGCCGAGCGCGACTCCATCGCGCGGCAGGCCCCGGTGGTGCACGAGTTCTACCAGATGGCCAAGGAGAAGGGGCTGAAATCCGCATTGGAGTGGCGTGACAGCCGGTTCGGCGACGGCCGCGCCGCGACGAAGGAAGGAAGGTAAGCAATCGTGTCAATCGAAGCAAACAAGCGGGTCGTGCTGGATTTCATTGAGGCGATGAGCCGCGGCGATATTGATACGGCGGCGGACTTCTACGCTGATGAGGGCATCAACCACGGGATGAGGGTGACGAGGGAGCGGATTCGCATGGTACTTCAGGACCTCGACACGACGTTCGAACGCCCCAGGGCGGAGATACTGACGGTTGTCGCGGACGATGAGTGGGTCGTCCTGCGAACAACAATGAGCGGGAAGCACGCTGGCAAGAACATCATCCCGATACACATGCTCACGCCCGGCACCGAGCCCACGGGGAAGAGCTTCAGCGTGCAGGTTATCCATATGTTCCGGATCGGCGACGGCAAGATCACGGAACACTGGGCCGGCAGAGACGATCTGGGGCTGCACTGGCAGCTTGGCCTCATACCGGCGCCGGAGTGGGCGAAGGCACGAATGCAGTGACGATCCTCGACAAGCTCCGCCTCACCGGCAAGGTGGCCATCGTTACCGGCGCCGGGCG